>NZ_JBHZBG010000003.1:0-117970 GCF_042754695.1 Nocardia sp. NPDC059195
TTCACCGCAGGCAGCCCCCAGGAAGCCCTTGACTGCGCCTGCGATCTCTACCTCGGACACTGACCCCCGAACGACTTACGGGCGTGACCACTTAGCACCGGACCGAAACCGTGGTCAAGAGTTTCGTTCTAATATTCGGAAATGTAATTCTCTCCAAGCGCCCGCGCCGTTCCCTCTACCTCCTACCAGGTCAACCGTCCAGATTTGACCGTTCGTACAGCTTCCCGATTTTCCCTCTCAGCGCCGGTGGAGTTGTAGTACGACTGCTGAAAAGCGCTTCGATCTCTCGGAATGGACTGTTCGTGGATGTTGCCCAGGACGCAGGACCGATCGTCGACTGGTGGGCCTACGCGCACCGGCACCCGCTGCGGTACCGGCTGGCGGTACTGGCGACCGACGCCCGCGAGGTAGTCACCCACGCCGGTGGCTGGCTGTTCGACCGGTCGATGGCAGGCTGGGACGTGAACGCGGTTCTCACCGATGTCACCGACCTGCTGCCGCTGCAGATCCTCGGCGCGAGCGTGCTCGAACTCGAAGGGCCACTGGCTGTTCCGGTGCACCACACCTGGCCCGACGCGCTCGCCGTCGCACCGGATCTGCTCCGGTCCGACAGCCGGGTCCGCGACGGCGTGCTGAACTGCCTGGAGCACGATCTGATCGAGATCGTGCTGTGGGGCCCGCTGCCCGCGGAATTCGAGAGCCGAGTCGAGCTGATGAGCCATCGCCTCAGCAGCGCGGCACGGGCGTTCAAGGGACGCGCGCTGGCAGCGACCCATACGCGAACCGACACGGTGCCGATGATCGAGGGTTTTCACAGCAACGCCGCGTCACGCGCGGCCGCGCGCGTCCCCTCGGTGCGCTGACCGCCGTCCTCAATCGGCCACAGCAGTCCGGCGCCGCTCGAGCGCCGCTCCCTCCACGTCCACATTCGGGATCAACCGGTCCAGCCGCGCAGGCAGCTTCCAAGCGGACTCGCCGAGCAGATGCAGCAGGGCGGGCATGAGCAGCATCCGGATAGCGAAGGCGTCGAACAGGATTCCGACCGCCAGCCCGAACCCGATCGAGCGGATGATGCCCGACTCGGCGAAGACGAAACTGCCGAACACCAGCGCCATGATCAGCGCCGCCGCCGAGACCACGGCCCGACCCGCGCGCAGCCCCTGCATCACCGCGACCCGCGCCGGCGCACCGCGCACCAGCGCTTCCCGCATTCCCGAGGCGAGGAACAGCTGATAGTCCATGGCGAGCCCGAACAGGAAGCCCACCAGGATGATCGGCAGGAAGTTCAGCACCGGACCGGGCGTCTCGAGCCCGATGATCGACGACCCCCACCCCCACTGGAACACCGCGACCAGCGCACCGTAGGTGGCGGCCAGCGACAGCACGAATCCCGCCGTCGCCACCAGCGGCACCAGCAGCGAACGGAAGACCATGATCATGATCAGCAGCGAGAGCCCGATGATGACCGCCAGATAGCGCGGCAGCACCTGTGCCAGCCGCTCCGAGATGTCGATGTCGATGGCCGCCTGCCCGGCGACGCCGAGCGAGATCGCCCCGTCGATCGCCTCCTGTGCACGGAGCTCCCGGACGACTTGCGCGGTCACGTCACTGTTCGGCCCCCCGCCCGGCAGCACCTGGAACGCGGCCAGGCCACCGGTTTTCGCGACGGCGACGGCCGCGACCCCGACCACGCCGTCCACTTCGGCGATCGCGGCGGCGACCCGCCGCTGGGCGGCCAGCTCACCCGCGTCGTCGAGGTCGGCGGGCAGCTCGGCGGTCACCAGCAGCGGACTGTTCGCGCCCGCACCGAATTCCGCCTCGGTGATGACATAAGCGCGCTGGGCATGGGACCCGACGGGCTCGGTGGAACCGTCGGGCAGGCCGACGCGCATATCCAGCAGCGGTGCGGCGACCAGCAGCAGCACCACTGCCACGCCGACGACCGTCCCCACCGCCCGCCGGTTCGGCATCGGCTCGATCTGCGCCGCCGTCCGATCTTCGCCCGAGCCACCGCGCCCGATGACCCGGTGTCCCGCCAGACCGAGCAGAGCGGGCGTCAAGGTGATGGCGAGCAGCACCGCGACGGCCACCGCGAACGCGCCGACCGTCCCCATCAATCCGAGGAACGGAATGCCGATGACATTGAGCGCCAGCAGCGCGATGATCACCGTCGCGCCCGCGAAAACGACCGCGTTGCCCGAGGTTCCGTTGGCCAGCCCGATCGACTCGACGAGATCAGTGCCACCGAGGACCTGGCGCCGATGCCGGTTGACAACGAACAGCGAATAGTCGATGCCGACCGCCAGCCCGAGCATGATGGCGAGGATGGGCGTGGTCATCATCATCTGCACGACCCCGGAGAACGACAGCGCGACAAGCAGCGCGACCGCGACCCCGACCGTGGCGCTGACCAGCGGGATCGCCGCACCGACCAGGGTGCGCAGCACCACGCCGAGAACGATCGCCGCGAACGCGATCCCCACCACTTCGGCGACCCCGAAGATCGCGGGCATGCCCTGCGCGATCTCCCCTGAGATGCCGACCTCGACACCCTCGATCGGATGCGCGTCGACGTAGTCGATGATCGCGCGTTTCGAGCTGTCGGCCAGTTCCAGTCGCGGCTCGGTGAAGCTCACGGTCACCACCGCGGTCGACCCGTCCGTCGAGACGGCGCGAATCGGTTCGGCCAGTGCGAGAATCGCGGTGCCGTCCGCGAGCATCGCCGCCTGCCGGTCCAGTCCGGTCCTGGTCGCGGCCAGCCGCGCCAATCCCGCGTCGACGTCGGTCTCCTCGGCGGTGAGAGCGCCCAACCGATCCCGCAGCGATCCGCTCGGGTCGCCGGTCCTGGCGAGGCGGGCCTCCAGGCCGGCGCGTTCGGACCGCACCCGGGCCAGGGCGGAGTCCAGTTGGGCCTGTTCGGCGTCGGATCGGGCCCGGCCCGCCGAGATGAACTGGGCACCGCCGGTCACCTGGGCCCGGCCCGCCAGACGTTCCTGTTCCATCCGGAACGGGTCGAATACCCGGGCCACGTCCGGCGATTCGGACAGATCTGCCGCCAGTTCGGTGATCGCGGCGCGCTGCCGTTCGGACAGCGGGGTCCCGTCCACGGTCCGGAAGACGACACCGCCCGAGGCTCCGGCGTATTCCGGCAGGGCGCCTTCGAGTTCGGCGACGACTTCCGAGGACGGCAGGCCGGGAATGTCGAACGAGGTTGCCAGCCCGGCGAATCCGATCGCGAACCCTCCTCCGCCGAGCAGCAGGATCGCCAGCCAGCTACCGATCACCGTCCATGGACTGCGCGCGGAGCGAATGCCCAACCGGTACAGAAATTCCGCCATGACTGTGGTCCTCACCTCGGGTGCAAATCAACTATACGAGACGGTCCGTATAGGTAATCGGCGGTATCATCGCGGCCATGACGCAGGGACGACGCGGAGCGGTGCGCAGCGAGGCTGCCCGGATCTCGATCCTGCACGCGACCGCCGCCCAATTCGCGCTGCGCGGTTGGGATCACCTCGCCATCGAGGGCATCGCCACTGCGGCAGGCGTCGGCAAACAGACCATCTACCGGTGGTGGTCGTCCAAGGCGGGACTCGTCGCCGACTGCCTGCTCGAGGGTCTGTTGATCCCCGAGTCGTTCGTCCCGGCCGACACCGGCGACCTGCGCGCCGATCTCACGACCTGGCTCACCGCGGTGCTCGAGTTCGCCGACGAGCCGCGCAATGCGGTGCTGTTCCGTTCGCTGGTCGGGGCCGCGGCCGAGGACGAGCGGGTCGGCCTGCAGTTGCGCGACGCACTAGGCGCGTCCTCGGCATTGCAGTCCCGCCTCGAAGCGGCGCGCACACTCGGTCAACTGACGGCCGACGCGCCACTGCAGCAGATCTCCGACGCGCTCATCGGCGTGATCATCCTGCACGTGATCACCCGCGCGGCAACCGAACCCGAGCTACCCGCACGACTGGTGCACGCCGTCACCGGCGCGCCGCTGTCACGCCGAGGGTGAGTTCGGCCCGGCGTTGCGTTCCAGCCACTCGGTGAGCGAGCGGCCCGCGTCCAGCACGTGTCGTTCGCCGATTGCCCTGGCCCGCACCGCATCACGCTCGCCGAGCGCGTCGATGAGCTGGTCGTGATCGTCGAGCGAGTGCTGTTCGTGCTCGGGGAACAACCGCAGGAAGTTCGACGGGACCACCCGCACAGCCTGTTTGATCTGCGTCAGCAGCCGCGGTGAGTGCGCGGCGCGGTGCACTTCCTGGTGGAATCGCCAGTTGGCGTCACCGATGGAGTCGTCACCCGAGCACGAGGCGACATCGGCGGCGAGTGCGCGCAGCTGGTCGAGTTCCGGGGTGCTCGCGCGCAGCGCGGCCCAGGCCGCGGCCTGCCCGGTGAGCACGCCGAGAATGGTGAAACTGTCCATGATGTCGGCCGGGCTGATCCCGATCACCGTGATACCGCTGCGCGGCGCGACCCGCACCAGGCCCTCGTAGGACAGCTCAAGCAAGGCCTCGCGCACCGGGGTGCGACTGGTCGCGAATTCGTCGGTGATGGCGTCGAGGTCGATGCGCGCGCCTGCGGGCAAGGCCCCGGTGAGGATGCGATCGCGCAGCTCACGCGCCGCTCGTTCGCGCACGGTCCCTGCGATGTCGGTTGCCATCCGCGAAGCTTAACAGGCCAGAGGTACCAGGTTTGAAATCTGATATGTCAGATGTTACATTCCAATTATGGCGATGAGGCACGGCGACCAGATGACGTTGGTCGCATTCATGCAGGCGGGCAACACCTCGGTCTACTCGGGTTCCTGGCGGCACCCGGCCACCGAGCACGGCTATCTCGACGCGTCGTACTACGCGAAGGTCGGGCGGCAACTGGAGGAGGGCTGCTTCGATCTGATGTTCTTCGACGACCGGCTGGCCATGCCAGGCATCTACGGCGGCTCGGTCGAGGAGGCGGTGCGTACCGGCGCCCGTCCGGTGAAGCTGGATCTGGGGGTGGTCCTGGGCGTTCTCGCGCAGAGCACGTCCCATATCGGCCTCGGCGCAACGTATTCCACGACCTACTACGCGCCCTTCCATGTCGCCCGCACCTTCGCCACCCTCGATCACCTCTCCGCGGGCCGGGCCGCGTGGAACGTGGTGACTTCGGTCAACGACAGCGAGGCCCAGAACTTCGGCATGGACGCCCATCTCGGTCATGCGGAGCGCTACGACCGCGCCGACGAATTTCTCGAGGTGGTCGGCGGCCTGTGGGACACCTGGGACGACGACGCGATCGTGCACGACCGCGCGGCCGGCTACTTCGCCGATCCCGCCAAGGTGCACGAACTGCAGCATTCGGGCCGTTTCTTCGCCGCGCGCGGACCGCTGACCGTGCCGCGCACACCGCAGGGCAGGCCGGTGATCATCCAGGCTGGCTCCTCCGGTCGCGGCCGCGAATTCGCTTCGCGCTGGGCGGAATTGATCTTCACCGGCGATCCCGGTCTGGAGGTGGCGCGCAATCACTACGCTGACCAGAAGGCCCGGATCGCCGACGCGGGCCGTGATCCGGCCTCGGTGCGGATCTGTCCGATGGCCTACGCGGTGGTCGGCGAGTCCGAGCAGCACGCCAAGGAACGCGAGGCCATGCTGCTCGAGGACCTGGTGCATCCGATGGCGTCGCTGACGTTGCTCTCGGAGCTGATGAACTACGACTTCGCGCAACACGATCTGGACGACCCGGTCACCGACGAGCTGATCGCCTCGGTCTCGGGCATCCGAGGTCTGGTGCAGAACCTGCGCACCCACATCGGTGGCACCGTCACCGTGCGGGACCTGGCGGGTCACCGCGCGACACTGCTGCAGGGTCCGCGATTCGTCGGCACCGGCGAACAGGTCGCCGATCAGATGGCCGAGTGGTTCCACGGCGATGCCTGTGACGGTTTCGTGCTGGCGGCCACGCACATGCCAGGATCGTTCGAGGACGTCGTCCGGATGGTGGTGCCCCGGCTGCAACAGCGTGGCCTGTTCCGCACCGCCTACGAGGGCACGACCCTGCGCGAGCACCTCGGCCTGTCCCGGCCCGCACCGGTCCGGCCCACGAGCACAGTGGTGTGACATGAGCCGAGCCATGCTCGACGGCGTGCGAGTGCTCGACCTCGCCACGCTCGCGGCGGCGCCACTGGCCGCCACCTACCTCGGCGAATTCGGCGCCGAGGTGATCAAGATCGAACAGCCCACCGGTGGTGACCCGATCCGCACCTGGGGTGCGCAGCGCAACGAGGTCGGCCTGATGTGGAAATCGGTCTCGCGCAACAAGCGTTCGATCACCTTGGACCTGCGCGTCGCCGAGGGCCAGGAACTGCTGCGCAGGCTGGTCGCGACCGCCGATGTCGTGGTCACCAACACCCGGCCGCAGACCCTGCGCAAGTGGGGCTTGGACTACGCGAGCCTGCGCACGGTCAACGAGCGCATGGTGATGCTGCACATCACCGGTTTCGGGCTGACCGGCCCCAAGAGCGAGCGCCCCGGTTTCGGCACACTGGGCGAGGCGATGAGCGGCTTCGCCCACATCACCGGCGAGGCACAGGGTCCGCCGACGCTGCCGCCGTTCATGCTGGCCGATGGTGTCGCCTCCCTCAATGCCGCCTATTCCGTACTCATGGCGCTCTACCACCGCGACGTGCACGGCGGGCCGGGGCAACTGATCGATATCAACCTGGTCGACCCGCTCACCCGCCTGCTCGAGCAGACCCTGCTCAGCTACGACCAGCTCGGCATCGTGGCCGAGCGCGCGGGCAACCGCTGGGACATCTCCGCGCCCCGCAACACCTATCGCACGGCCGACGGCAAGTGGCTGGCGATGTCGGGCAGTTCCCCCGCGCTGGCGCTGCGGGTGTTCCGCGCGATCGGCCGTGCGGACCTGATCGACGACGTGGACTTCGGCGATCCGCAGCGCCGCCTGGCCCGCGCGCGCGAAGTCGATGACGTTGTCGCGGAATGGGTTTCGCGACAGACTCTCGCCGAGGCGATGAAAGTCTTCGACGCCGAACAGGTGGCCGCGGCACCGGTCTACGACATCACCGACCTCGTCGAGGACGAGCAGCTACGCCACCGCGAGGTATTCGTCCCCGTCGCCGACGACGAACTCGGCACCATGACCGTGCAAGCGCCGGTGCCGCGCTTCTCCGCAGCGCAGGGCCGGGTATCGCACCTCGGCCCCCGCCTCGGCGAGCACAACGCCGAGGTCTACGGCGAGCTACTCGGTCTCGACACCGACACCATCGACGACCTGCGCAGCCGCGGCGTGCTGTGAGTTACCCACCACGACAAAGGATTCCACGATGACCCTGCTGATACGGCGCTCCGAGCTCGCGCTGCCCGCCTGCAACGACCACATGTTCGCCAAAGCCCTGGCCAGCGGCGCGGATCTGGTGTTCCTCGATCTAGAGGACGCGACCCCGGAAGCGCTCAAGGAGCAGGCGAGGGAGAAGGCGATCACGGCGCTGACCGAGCTGGATTGGGGCCGTACGGTTCCCGCGATCCGGATCAACGCCCTCGACACCCGCTGGTGCCACGACGACATCATCGAGGTGGTCAGCCGCGCCGGCGCGCACCTGCACACGATCGTGGTGCCCAAGGCGCGCACCGCACGCGACGTGTGGTGGGTCGACGTGCTGCTGACCCAACTCGAGGACAAGCTCGGGCTCGAGCACAAGATCCGCCTCGAGGTACTGATCGAAGAGGTCGAGGGACTCGCCAATGCCGAGGCGATCGCCGTCGCCAGCCCGCGGGTGGACACGCTGATCTTCGGCGTCGGCGACTTCTCGCTGTCCCAGGGTGCGCGGGTGGACACCAATTTCGAACCGCTCGGCGACTACCCCGGCGACTTCTGGCACTACGCCCGCAACAAGGTGCTGGTCGCGGCCCGCATCGCGGGCATCGACGCCATCGACGCGCCCTATCCCGACTACGGCAATCTCGTCGGCTACGAGCGCGACGCCCAGCGCGCCTCGCTGCTCGGCTACACCGGCAAGTGGGCGATCCACCCGAACCAGGTACCGATCGCCAATACCGTCTACTCCCCCACCGCAGCGGAGATCACGCTCGCGCAACGCAATATCGCCGCCTATCGCGCGGCCGAGGCGGCGGGCCGTGGCGCTGTCGGCGTCGACGGGGTACTCGTCGACGCCGCGCACATCAAGATGGCAAGGGCGACCCTCGCCCGTGCCGCCGCGATCGACCCCTTCCTGCGCGCCGACGGCGCGATTCCAGTCCCCAGCTGAACCACCGCGGCGACTTCGGCAGTCGCCACCGGTGCCCCGGGCCGCCGTCCCCAGCTCACCGAAGTGGGGACGGCGGCCGTCGGCCGCACAGATCCGACACGTCCACAGTGGGCTGCGACACACACGCACACGTCGGGTATGAAAGGGTCCGACCTAGACTCTGCCGATGAGCTGGTGGGATTTCTGGATTTCTCACAGACGGCACGGGCGACAATGGGCAGCGCGGTCGGGACCAAGGGTGGGGCGATGAACAACGGCAGTACGTTGCGCGCCTGGTGGAAGGACCCGGTCGACTACCGATGGCTGGTGGACACCCTGGCTGCCCGATCAGCGCTGGGGCCGCTCAAGGTACTGATCGGCACCGCGGGCGCGGCGATCGCGGTGATGGGTGCGGTGATCGCGGGAACACCGGTGGGGCCGCCCGGCGATCCCGGCATCGCTTCGACGATCGGAGTACTGTCCGGGACGCTGTGGGCGGCGCGCTGGTGGCTGCTGCCGTGGCCGAACAAGACCGAGTCGCTCTTGCTGATCGCCTGTGCCGACGTGCTGTTCACGGTCGAATTCCTCCAGCTGCAAGATCGGCTGTTCGGTGCGATGGGCACGGTACTTCTCCTGGTAACCGGCAGCTACCTGAGCTTCTTCCACAGCGCGCGGGCACTGGCCGTGCATTCGGCCTGGTCGGTGCTGTCGGTACTGGTGTTGTCGGTGCGAATCACCACCGGCGGCGGCGATGTCCGCTTGGCGCTCGCGGTCGCGCTCCTGCTCGCCTCGGTGGCCGGTGCGATGCCGGCCTTTCAACTCCTCTATTGGCTCCTGCGCACAGAGTCGCTGTCGGACCCGCTGACCGAGCTGCTCAACCGCCGCGGCCTCGAGAACCGACTGCCGCAGCTGATGGACCGCAGTCCCGCGATCTGTGTCATCTGCTTCGATCTCGACCAGTTCAAGCGCGTCAACGACACCTGGGGCCACAGCATCGGCGACATCGTCCTGGTCCGGACCGCGCGCCGGTTGCGCGATGCCGCAGGGGAAACGGCGGTGGTGGCGCGCACCGGCGGAGAGGAATTCGTGGTGGCCGCCCCGATCAGCGCAGCCGCCGCGCGCAGCGAGGCCGAGCGGTTGTGCCAGGTGGTCGCCGAACCGCCGGAGACCGCTGTGGTGGTCACCGCGAGCGTCGGCGTGGCCGTCTTCGACGCAATGATCTGTCCGCATTGTCCACGTCCGACCCCGGACCGGCTGCTGCAATCAGCCGATGCGGCGATGTACCGGGCCAAACAGTCCGGCGGAAACCTGGTGGTGGTAGACGACCTCACGCCGCCGCTCGATCATCACCACCCACCCCCGGACGACCGCCGGTAAGGCGTCGTTGAGTTCGGCCGAGTCAGTGCCGGTCTTCGAGGCCGACAGCATCCCGCAGCCGATCCGCGGCCGTTCGAAGGTCGGGATCGTCGAAGGCGGATGAAGCCAGCAGCGCGGCCAGTGCCTCGGCGATGACATTGAGTTTCTCTTGCGAGGCCTCGCTCGCGCGGCGGCTCGCGTTTTCGAGCAACACCACCAACAGCAGCGTGAAAACGCTCGCAACGGTGTGGATAGCAGCTTGCCAGGTTTTGAGGTCGGTCCACCACGGCAAACTGAACAGCCACACCACGACGATGCCGGCACAGACGAAGAAGAACGGAGCCTGACTCACTCGCAGTTCGGCCAGCTCGACAAACCGGTCGAACGGCGAACGACGGTCACCTCCACCACGACTTCGTGCGGCCTCGCTGCGGCGCTCCATCACCAGAATTCTAGTCGCCACGCCCAAGCAGCACACGACGCTGCATCGACCGCGACAAATTGCACTACATCGACTTCGAAGGGGGCAAACTGCCCGAGGCAGCGGATTTCTACCGCGACATCAAAGCCCGCGCGGTCGCGGCCGGGCGCTCGGCCGATGACATCAAGATCCGGCCGTCGGCGAGTTTCGTCCGGTCGCTCAGCCCTGGTCGAGTTCCCCGCGCACGGTGGCGGCGATGCGGGCGAGCGCGGTCTCGAGGTTGCGGCGCTGGGCGGCGGTCAGTGGATCGAACACGAGCCGCCTGACCTGCGCGACATGTTCGGGTGCGCTCTCGACGAGCTTGCGGCGGCCGCCGTCGGTGAGGGTGGCGAAGGTGTATCGACCGTCGCTGGGGTCGGGTCTTCGGGTGACCCAGTCGCGGGCTTCGAAGCGGTCCATCGCTTTCGACAGGCGGGGCTGGGTGCTGTCGCAGAGCCGGGCGAGGTCGCCCAGGCGCATGGTGTCGTCGTCGGCCATGGACAGCCGGGCGAGCACCCCGTACTCGAAGTTGGAAATGCCCGCGTCGCGTTGGAGCTGACGGTCGAGAGCCGCGGGGAGGGCGACGACGACTGTGAGCAGCGCCTGCCACAGATCCTGTTGGTCCTCATCGAGCCAGGGCGAGGGGGAATTCATGAGCCCATCGTACTTGCCTGGGCAACTTGCACTTGCCTGGGAAAGTCATCGTGCGCTACGTTCTTACTTGCCCAGGCAAGTCAAATGATTTGCCTGGGCAAGTCAAGGAATCGACCGCCTGGTCATGGGCAACTCCATCCGCTCGGTCCGACTGACCTGGGCCGGTTCGACTTCGACCTTCCGACTCGATCGCCTCGACCTGGGGCGGCGACACCGAAACATCCTGGAGGACAGTTCCATGAAGGCCATGCGTTTCCACCAGTTCGGCACCAGCGAGGTCCTGCGCTACGAAGACATCGACCGGCCGGTCCCCGGCCCCGGACAAGTGCTCGTGCAGGTCGCCGCCACCTCGTTCAACCCGGTCGACGACCACATCCGCGCCGGCCACCTCGCCGAAATGATCCCGATCGCACTCCCCTACGTCCCGGGCATCGACCTGGCCGGCACCGTCACAGCACTCGGCGCGGACGTGACGGGCCACGCGATCGGTGACCGGGTCGTGGCGATGCTGCCCCTGGACTCCGCGGGCGGCGCCGCCGAATACGCGCTCGTTCCCGCCGAGTCGCTGGCCCCTGCGCCACGGTCGACCGAGCTGGTCGACGCCGCGGCGCTGCCGCTGACCGGCCTCGCGGCCTGGCAGTTGGCGTTCGAGCTCGCCGAGCTGAAGCCCGGTCAGACCGTGCTGGTCAACGGGGCGGGCGGCGCAGTGGGCAGCCTCGTGGTCCAGCTCGCCGTCGACGCGGGCGCACACGTGACCGCGGTGGACGCGCCGCAGCACGCCGACCGCCTTCGTGGCTACGGCGCCGACCGGGTCGAAGGCCCGCTCAGCCTCTCGGATGGTCCCGCCGCGGTGGGCGGTCCGTTCCAGGTCGTGGTGAACCATGTGCGTGTCTCACCCGAGGAACTCGCACAGCTGACGAACTATGTCGCCGACGGCGGGATAGCCGCGAGCTCGGCAGGCCCGATTCCCGAGGACACCGCCCGCGGTGTGCGCAGCGAGAGCCTGTGGGTCCGCAGCGATGGCGCCCAGCTGAGCGAGCTGGTCGCCAAGGTAGACGCGGGCAAACTCCAGATCCACGTCGCCGACCGTCGCCCGGTGGCCGAGCTCGCCGACGTGCACGCGGAGGCCGGCGCGGGACGTCTGGTCGGGAAGACGGTCGTACTCGCTCCCTGATCAGCGATCCAGCGAAGTCGTTGCCACGGTTAGGCGTTCGGCGATCCCCCTCCCGATCCCGGTATCCAGTCGGTACTGGAACCAGGATCGGCGGGGGGCTGGCTAACGTTTGCGGCCCACGCCGGCGACGATGCAGTTGCGAACATCGGAGAGTGGGGTGAGGTGGGGGCCGTCCGACCACCAGTCGTCGCAGCGGACCAAGCCGGGTTCGACCATCTCGAGATTGCCGAACATCGCCTGGATTTCGTCGCGGGTGCGGAAACGGCCACTGCCCATCGGGCTGTGGATGAACTTCTCTTCCATCTTCTGGGCGAGCTCGCTGTATTCGGCGGTCTCCGGGTCGTGGAAGTGGGCGATGGCCACGAACGAACCCGAGGGCAGTGCGTCGATGTAGGTCTGCATCAGGGCGGGGCCGTCGTCGCCCAGGTAGTGGTGCAGCGTGCCGATGTGGAACAGGGCCAGCGGGCGGGTGAAGTCGAGTTCGCGGCGCACCGTGGCGTTGCCGAGCACATCCAAGGGGCGGAAGATGTCGGCCTCGGCGATGCGGGTGCGGCGATTGCTGGCCAGCAGCGCCTGCGCGTGCACGAGCACCGACGGGTCGTTGTCGACGTAGACGACCTTGGACTGGGGGTTCACCCGCTGGACCACCTGGTGGGTGTTCTCCGCGGTGGGCAGACCCGATCCGAGATCGAGGAACTGGTCGATGCCCGCCCTGGCCAGGAACCGGCAGGCGCGGATGAGGAAATCGCGGTTGGCCCAGGCCAGGTCGTTGACCTGTGGGGCGACCGTGCGGACCTGGTCCAGCACCGCGCGATCGACGTCGAAGTTGTCTTTGCCGTTGAGTGCGGCGTCGTAGACACGCGCGATACTCGCACGGGTGGTGTCCACCCCGACCGGGACAGCGCTGGGGTAGGCGGCAGAGGAATGCGACATCAGGGAGCGCCTTTCGGGCATCGGAGCCGACTGGACGATTTCAGCCTAGAGCATCGGTTGCCTTGCTGGACAAGCTATTCCGGCACCGACGCGGATACGACGTGCAACCGGGTACCCGGAGTACCCGTATCGGTGGGCTCCTATTCGCGCAGCGCCTGGCGGTCCCACGATCAGAGCATGATCCAGATGCTCAAACCGGCCCAGGTGCCCGATTCGGTGGTGGGTAGGCGTTCGATCGCCGTGCTCGTCGTGATCCTCACCGGCCAGTTCATGACAGTGCTCGACGGCTCCATCGTCAATGTCGCCATTCCGTCCATGCGGTCGAACCTCGATACCGGCGGGGCCGCACTGCAATTGATCGTCGCCGGCTATGTGATCGCCTACGCGGTGTTGCTGATCGGTGGTGCGCGCCTGGGTGACCGTCTCACTCAGCGGCGAACGTTCATCGCGGGTCTGGCGGTGTTCACCCTGGCCTCGCTCGCCTGCGGGTTGGCGTGGAACGCGGAGTCGCTCATCGTGTTCCGGTTCGGTCAGGGCGTCGGCGCGGCCGCACTGGCGCCACAGGTGATGACGCTGATCCAGCGCACGTTCGCCGGAGCGGCGCGGGCCAGGGCACTGAGTATCTACGCGGCGATCGTCTCCGGTGGCCTGCTGGCCGGCCAGATTATCGGCGGATTGATCGTCGACGCGGATCTGGGCGGCAGTGGTTGGCGTGGGGTGTTCCTGGTGAATGTGCCGATCGGACTCGCCCTGCTGGTGCTGGCGCCGCGCGTGCTCCCGGTTACCGTCGCGCGCGCGGATCGGACCGTCGACGGACTGGGACTGGTGACGCTGACCGCCACCGTGCTGTTGCTGGTCGTGCCGCTGGTGCTCGGGCGAGAGCTCGGGTTTCCGCTGTGGTCGTGGCTATGTCTCGGGGCGGGCGTGCTCGGGTCGGCCGTGTTCGTTCTGGTCGAGCGGGCGGTCGCCGGGCGTGGTCGAGATCCGCTGTTCGCGCCACAGGTGCTCGGTGCACCCGGTCTGCTCGCGGCTGCCGCGACCCTGCTCCTGGTGATGGGAACCTTCGGTGGATGGCTGTTCGTGAGCGCCATCCACATGCAGAGCGACCTCGGCTACAGCGCACTGCGGGCGGGCGCGCAGTTCTTGCCGATGGCTGCCACGTTCGCGGTGGCCGGCCTGTCTTGGCAACGCGTCCCGGCTCGCCTGCACGCGAGAATGATTCCGTTCGGGCTGGTGGTGAGCGCGGCCTCGCTGGGCTGGCTCGCGTGGTTGCTCGGCGACGGAGCGGGGATCGGACCCGCGGCGTCGATCGCGTTCGGGCTGTTCGGCCTCGGTAACGGGCTGGCTTTCAGTCCGTTGATGACGCGCGCGCTGGCCGCGGTACCGCTGCCCCTCGCCGCCGACGCCAGCGGCATTCTCGTCACCAGCGTGCAACTGGGAACCGTAGCCGGGATCGCGACGATCGGGTCGGTGTTCTTCGAATCGGTCGGAACGACAGCGTCATCGGCGGCCGATGCGGTAGCGGTCGTGCATCTGATCTGCGCCGCGACCACACTCGTCGCTGCCGCCTCGGCCGCGGTCGCCGTGCGCAGGATCAGCCGCTGATCGTGCCGATCGCGACGTCACCGGTCCTGAGCTAGCGCGACACCATGCACGAGCTCAGGACCCCTGGCGAACGCTCAGTAGGTCAGAGCTGAGCTTCGATCGCCTGCACGACCTCGGCGGCATCGGGGGTCGTGCGCGGGCGGAACCGGCCTGCGACCGTGCCGTCGCGACCGACGAGGAACTTCTCGAAGTTCCACTGCACGTCACCCGCCGCACCCTCGGCATCGGCCGTCTCGACCAGCGCGGCGTAGAGCGGGTGCCGGTCGTCACCGTTGACATCGGCCTTGGCGAGCAGCGGGAAATCGACGCCGTAGGTGACCGAGCAGAATTCCTGGATCTCCTCGGCGCTGCCCGGCTCCTGGCCCATGAATTGGTTGCTCGGGAAGCCGATCACGGTGAAACCGCGCTCGCCGTAGGCCTTCTGCAGCTCGACCAGGGCTCCGTACTGCGGGGTCAGACCACATTTGGAGGCCACGTTGACCAGCAGTACCGCCCGCTCGCCCGCCAGGTCGCCCAGCGTGGTGTCCTCGCCCGTCAGGGTCTGCACCGCAATGTCTCGAATGTTCGCGCTCATCACATCACCACCAGATCTCGTCTATGTAGGTTCGATCGCCACCGTACCGGAGCCCGATCGGCGCGCAAGTGTCCCGCTGGGCGTACCGCCGCCTTCGCCGGTGGCCGTGCGCGCAGTGAAGGAACGCTTCGCGTCTGCGCCCACTATGCGGGAGAATCTGTAACACGTTCTTGTTTTGTGGCGCGGTTGGCGGCACCATTCCATTGATGGGCGGTGACGCCCCACCCCGAGCACCGGAGGAAACACGTGAGCGACCAGCCACATCGGATCGATACCGTCCGCCCGCTGCGCGCGAGCGAGGTGACCCAGTGGGATTTCGAGGCCGATGTGGTGGTGGCCGGTTTCGGCATCGCCGGCGTGTGCGCGTCGATCGAAGCCGCGCGGGCCGGTGCGAAGGTACTCATCCTGGAACGAACCGGCGGCTGGGGCGGCGCGGCGGCGCTGGCGGGCGGATTCGTCTACCTCGGTGGCGGCACACCGCTGCAGAAGGCGCTCGGATTCGACGACACCCCCGAGAACATGGCGGCCTTCCTCACCGCGGCACTCGGGCCCGGCGTCGACGAGGCGAAGATCAATGACTACTGCGCCGGCAGCGTCGAGCACTACAACTGGCTCGTCGACTGCGGTGTGCCGTTCAAAGAGTCGTTCTGGGGTGAGCCCGGCTGGGAGCCCCCGCACGACGAGGGCCTGATGTACTCCGGTGGCGAGAACTCCGCACCGTTCCTCGAGATCGCCGAACCCGCTCCGCGCGGCCATGTTCCGGAGCTGGCGGGCAAGAAGATCGGTGAGCGCAGCGGCGGCTACATGCTGATGAAGCCGCTGGCCGACACCGTCGCCGGGCTCGACATCGACGTCGAGTACGACACCCGGATCCGCCGGCTCGTCGTCGACGACGCCGACCGCGTGGTCGGCGTGCTGGCCACCACCTACGGCAAGCCCGTCGCCGTGCGGGCCGCGCGCGGTGTCGTGCTGGCGACCGGCAGCTTCGCCTACGACACCGAGATGATCGACCGCTACACCCCGCGCCTGAGCGGCAGGCCGGGCGCGGCCATCGAGGAACACGACGGCATCGGCATCCGGCTGGCCCAAGCGCTCGGCGCCGAGCTCGCGCACATGGATGCCAGCGAGGTGGCCATCTTCGGCGATCCGCAGATGATGGCGCGCGGCATCCTCGTCAACGGACGCGGTCAGCGCTACGTCACCGAGGACACCTACCCCGGCCGGATCGGCCAGGCGACGCTGTTGCAGAACGACAACCAGGCGTTCCTGATCATCGACGAGACCTCGCTCGAGGAGGCGCTCGCGACCGAGAGCGCCACGCCGTTCTTCCGCTTCGCGCCCAAGTGGGTCGCCGAGACGGTCGCCGAACTCGAGGCCGAGATGGGGCTGCCCGCACAGACATTGCAGACCACCGTCGCCACCTACAACCAGCACGCCGAACACGGCAGCGACCCGGTGCTCGGCAAGAAGCCCGAATGGGTGCGACCGATCACGGGGTCGCTGGCCTGCTTCGACCTGCGCGGGTTCACCGCCGGGTTCACCCTCGGCGGGCTGCGCACCGACCTGGATTCGCGGGTGCTGCACGTGAGCGGTGAACCGATCGAGGGCCTGTTCGCGGCGGGCCGCTGCACCTCGGGACTGTGCGCGTACGGCTACGTCAGCGGGGCCTCGCTCGGCGACGGCAGCTTCTACGGCCGTCGCGCGGGCAAGGCGGCGGCAGCGGGCTGAACCACGGACGGCCCACCGCGGGCCTTCTGTCAGTACTCTGCTTGCAGCGTCACGCCCGACGACGAGTCCGGCTGGGCTCACGGTCTTTTCACACCCGGGAGCAGGCGCGCCGAACAACAGACTCAGTGCAGATCGGAGTTGGACAGTGCAAGCAGGTGGGACGTCCGCGGATTACGTGATCGTCGGCTCCGGATCCGCGGGGGCGGTGCTCGCGAATCGGCTCAGTGCCGACCCCGGCACCACGGTCGTACTGCTGGAGGCAGGCCCGGCCGACGACGACAAGTTCGCCCATATTCCGGCCGCGTTCTCGAAACTCTTTCGCAGCGAGCGTGATTGGGACTATCTGACCGAGCCGCAGACCGAGCTCGGCGACCGGCAGATCTACTGGCCGCGCGGCAAGACCTTCGGCGGCTCGTCCTCGATGAACGCGATGATGTGGGTACGCGGTTTCCGCGCCGACTACGAGGAGTGGGGGCTCCTGGCAGGCGAGAAGTGGAACTTCGCCGCCGCGGTGGAGCAGTTCCGCAAGATCGAGAACGTCCAGGACGCGCAGTTCCCCGACGAAGGTTCCAAGGGACCGCAACACGTGCAGCGCCAGCGCAGCCCGCGCGCGTCGACGCACGCGTTCCTCGAGGCCGCGCGCCAGGCGGGCCACGAACTCGAGTCGGCGAACAGGCCAGCGCCCGAGGGTTTTACGCAGACCATGGTGACCCAGCGCGACGGCAGGCGCTGGAGCACCGCCGACGGATACCTGCGGCCCGCGATGAAGCGGCCGAACTTGACCGTGCTGGCCGAGTCGCTGGCCACCCGCGTGCTGTTCGAAGGCACGAGGGCCACCGGCGTGGAGTACCGCAATGGCGGGCAGACACTCACCGTGACCGCGAACCGTGAGGTCATCCTGTGTGGTGGCGCGGTGAACAGTCCGCAGCTGCTGCAGCTTTCGGGCATCGGCGATCAGGACGAGCTGAAGGAACACGGCATCGAGCTGGTCGCCCACTCCCCCGAGGTCGGCGCGAACCTGCAGGACCACCTCATCTCGGCGCTCGGCTACAGCGTGGAATCGGACTCGCTGTTCACCGCGGAGAAGCCACTCGAACTGATCAACTACCTGGTCCGCCACCGCGGCATGCTCAGCTCCAATGTCGGTGAGGCATACGGTTTCGTGCGCAGCGAGCCCGACCTCGAGCACCCCGATCTGGAACTGATCTACGCACCGGCGCCGTTCTACCACGAGGGTCTGGTCGAGGCCACCGAACACGGTGTGGTGCTCGGCGCGATCCTGCTTCGCCCGCGTAGCCGCGGCAAGATCAGCCTGGCCTCGGCCGATCCGACGGCCAAGCCGGTGATCGATCCGCGGTATCTGTCCGATCCCGATGGCGCCGACCGGGCCGCGCTGACCGCCGGGCTTCGGGTATGCGCCGGGCTCGCCGGGCAGCCCGCGCTCAAGAGCGCACTCGGCGCGCTGATCTACCCGCCCGAGGCACCCGAAGATCTCGAAGCCACCATCGCGCTGACCATCGAACAGTTCTCGCACACCCTCTATCACCCGATCGGCACCTGCCGGATGGGCACCGACGCCGCCAGCGTCGTCACGCCTGACCTGAAGGTCCGCGGCGTCGAAGGTCTGCGCGTCGCCGACGCCTCGGTGATGCCGCTGATCATCCGCGGCCACACCAACGCCCCCGCCATCTTCATCGGCGAACAGGCCGCGGACTTCATCCTGGCCGAGGCCTGACAGAGGTGACGGTGGCGCGCGGGCAACGGCGCGCCACCGCATATCTCATGCCGCCGCGAGACCGAGCGACGCGGCCGCGAGCAGCAGATACGGCAGCGGATAGCCCAGATCCGCGTACCGGCGCGACCGTGCGACCGTGAGTTCGGCGGCGACGAAATACACCACGAGCCCGGCCGCGGCAGCCACCGCCAGCGGCCGATACGCCAGGCCGGCGAGCAGACCGAGCCCACCCGCCGCCTTGATCAGGGCCAGCGGGGTGAGCGTCCACGGTGCGAGGCCGTACCGGCGCATGTTCTCGCGCACCCAGTCGGCACGAACGATGTCGATCAGCGCGGCGGCCAAGGCGGCCACCGCGGCGAGCGCGGTGACGACGAGATAGGTGGTGTGCATCGGATCAGGTCCTCCGGTTTCGGGGTGATCGGCCGCCTCTGCCATCGTGGAGGCAGCCGCCGTGACGGGACAGCGTGTGCCGCCCATTCGATAGACGAACGGCGTGAGCGAAAGGTGACCGATGCGCGCGGATCGGCCGGCAGCGTCGGCAGGCGCGTTCGAACAACGGCGCGATCGCCTGCGTGGCGTCGCCTTTCGGATGCTGGGTGCCGGTGCCGAGGCCGAGGACGCGGTCCAGGAGGCATGGTTGCGTTTGGCCGGAACCGACACCGAGATCGCCGATCTCGACGGCTGGCTCACCACAGTGGTGTCGCGGATCTGCCTCGATATGCTGCGCAGCCGTACCCGCCGCGCCGTGGTCCCGGACACTCCCGATCGGGCGGCGACCGGCGCGGGCATCGATCCCGAAGCCGAAGCGCTGCTGGCGGATTCGGTCGGACGGGCGCTGCTCGTCGTTCTCGACGCGCTCAGCCCCGAGGAACGGGTCGCCTTCGTTCTGCACGACCTGTTCGCCGTGCCGTTCGCCGAAATCGCGCCGATGCTCGGACGCACGCCCGCCACCACCAAGAAGCTCGCCAGTCGCGCGCGATTGCGTGTGCACGCGCCCGCCCGGATCGAACCGACGGAACTGGTCGCACATCAGGCCGCGGTGACGGCCTTTGTGCGGGCTGCCCGCGGGGGCGATCTCGGCGGGTTACTGGCGGTGCTCGCACCGGATGTGGTGCGCACCGCCGACCCGGCGGCGCTCTCGCCCGGAATGGCCGTCATCGTGCGTGGGGCACGCGCCGTGGCAGACGGGGCCCTCGCGCTGCGGCACCGGTCGCGGGACGCGGTGCTCGTGCTCATCGACGGCACGCCCGGTCTGGTAGTGGCGGGAGCGGGCGGCCCGGTGTTCGCGGTGACATTCACGGTGCGCGGCGGGCGGATCACGGCTTACGACGTCGTCGCCTCGCCGGAGCGTGTGGCCGCGTTCACCCTGTCGTTGCCGCCAGAACTGCCGTGAACAGGGCCGCGAGATGACCGGATCCCGCATTCGTCCCGGTCAGAAGGCGGGGACGCGGGCGAATCCCAACGGCGGGGTCGGGACGGGGCCGGAACGCAGGTCATGCCGGAAATCGGGCAGCAGCGGGAGCATCTCGACGTTGCGGGCGGCGTAGCAGCGCACCATCGGCAGCGCGCGCGAGACCTCGGCACGTTCGATCGGCTCGGCGTCTACGAACGCGAGTGCGTCCAGGCCGAGGCCGAGCGTGCCCGCGATCCGGACGATCGAGGCCGACTTGCGGCCCCAGCCGACCTCGACCGCCGAGAACATCTCGTACACACCGTGGCGGTACAGCGTGCGCAGGGTCGCGCCCCGGTCACCGCGCGCGGCGACAGCATGCAGCACACCGCGCTCGCTCAGTTTCGTCAGCGTGCGCAGTGCCGGTGGGCGCGGCGTGGTGCCGGTCTCGTCGTGGACGACACCCTCCCACAGGGTCTCGTCCAGTTCCCAGACCAGACAACGGACGGCAGGTCGCATGGCGCTGAACTCTACAACCACTGATAGCGAAGAACCAGACTTGTGAGCGGTCACTACAGGGGTCCGCTACCGTGGGCCCCCTACCCAGAACCTGACGTTCCATTCCGGTTTCCTCGGCAGTTGGTTAGGGTGGGGTTCGCTGGACAGCGGGGGGTACAGCCGCAACAGGCGAAGGGAACACAGATGTCCGTCCACAATCCACCCCGACCGTCGCTGACCGTCTCGGGCAAGCCGATGTCGTTGCCACTCAAGGACGTTCGCACACTGTCGCGGCAAATGGTCGGCCATTTCGTCGCTACCGTCGCGCCCTGCGGGACGCTGCCGGGCGACGCCATTTCCGGGGATGTCACCACGATCACCCGGATCTGCCTGGAATTCGCCGTCGGCATGCTCGACGGGCGCGATATTCCCAGCAAGTTGCAGCGCCTGCAGGACGCCGCGGGCGCGTGGGCACGGGAGGGCGTGCCCATCGACACGATTCACCACTCGATCTCCGAGGGCTTCAAAATCGGCCTCGACCTGGTCGTATCGAGCGCGTCGGGGAAGGATTTCGACAACCTCATCGACGGCGTCAAGGTCGTGATGGAACTGCTCGACACCATCACCGCGCAGATCTCGCTGGCCTATGTGCGCGAGCTCCGCGGCGTGGTCAGCGAACACCACACCGCCGTACACACCCTCACCTCCGCCCTGCTCGGCGGCCACAGCACCTCGACGATGGCCCGCGAATGCGGCATCACGATCGCCGAGACCTACGCGGTCTTCGCCCTGGCGATCCCGCAGCACCGCGAGGAAGCCAACCCGGCGCTGGATGCGAAGGTCGTCGCCCGCCGCAAGTTGCGCCGGGTGCAGGCCGAACTGGCCAAACGCTGCGGCGACTCGGCGCTGTCGCTGCTCAGTGTCGACGGCGGGACCGTATTGATCCCGGCCGATACCTTCGACCGCGAGGGCCTGACCGCGCTGGTCGCCCAGCTCTCCCAGGCCGCACAGGTCGGCATCACCGCCGCGATGGTCGAAACGAGCACCACCGGCGTCCCCGACGCCGCCGACCAGGCCCACGAACTGCTCGACATGGTGCAGCGGCTCGACGTGACCTCGGGTCTGTACCGCTTCGACGAGCTGGCCCTGGAATACCAGCTCACCCGCCCCGGCCCCGGCCGCGAATTCCTCGGCTCGCTACTGGATCCACTGGATCAGTACCCCGAGCTGCTCGAAACCCTGCAGCGCCATATCGCCAACAACCTCAACCGCCAGCGCACCGCTCGCGTGCTGCACGTGCACACCAACACCGTCGACTACCGGCTCAAGCGGATCGGTCAGCTCACCGGTTTCGACCCCACCCAGCCTTCGGGGCTGTGGTACTTGCGTTCGGCACTCGTCGCCCGCAGCTACCGTTCCGTCCCCGCCTGACCCCGAACACGACGAAGGCGCTGTCCGCACGATGTGGACAGCGCCTTCGTCGTCGTCAGCGTGAGCGGGTCAGATCGAGCCGCCGCCACCGACGAGCCACGGGTTGAACGCGCAGGTCAGTTGCGGGTTCTGCACCGGGTCGAGCGCACGCAACGCGATCGACAGGGCACGCGGCGAGTACATCATCGTGAGGTGATCGGAGATGTCCTGCTCGCAGCCGTCCTGCAGGGTGATGTTGTCGACCCGCGCCCCCGGGCCCGCCTTCAGGAAGGTCAGGTCATAGGGGTTGGTGACCTCGTCATACCGGGTACCGACCACGGTGTAGTCGACGCCGGCGACAGTGTCACCGCCCGCGTTGAGGTTGTTGACGAAATCCGAGCCGATGGTCTGCTGGATACCCGCGTGCCCGACGAAGATCTCGATCGGGCCCAGGATGTCGATACCCAGGTTGTTGATCATGCGACCCAGCGCGCCGATACCGTCGAGGCTGGTGCCGTGGTGGGTGGCACCGAAGGTGATCAGCTTGTTCACCTTGGCGGCGCCGCCCTCGAACTTGGTGTAGTGGTTCGCCATCGACCCGCCTTGCGAGTGGGCGATGATGTCGACCTCGTCAGCACCGGTGGCCGCGAGCACCCGATCGACGAACGTCGCGGTCTGCTTGGCCGAGTCCTCGATGTAGCCGGTACCCATCACACCGGGCAGGAACGAACCGAGACCGCCACCCTCCATCATGTTGGAGCGACCGAAGTTGAACGTGAACGTGCAGTAGCCGGCGTCCTTGATCGGCTGGCCCATGTAGGCGTAACCGTTGTAGGCGTTCATCCAGGTGCCGTGCAGCAGCACGACCGGGCGAGGATGCTCTGCGGTCGGCTTGCAGGTCCAGTCGTTCGTCCCTGGTGCGGCAGCGTCGGGGTTGCCGAGGCCGTAGGCGAACGCGGCGAGGAACGCCGTCGACTCCGGTCCGTATGCGCCTGGATCGGAGGAATAGCCGCCCGAGGAACCCGAGCTGGAACCCGAACCGCCGTAGCAGTCACCGGACCCGTTACCGGACCCGGCACCGCTGCCGGAGGTGCAGGCCGAACCGGACCCGGCGACCTGACGACCTTCGGAGACGATGTCGGCGAGATCCTGCTCGGTCGGCGACGCGGCGGGAGCCGCGCTCGCCCCCGGCCCGGTGAGCACCATGGAAAGGGCGCCGACTCCGGCGAATACCGCCGTGTGCAGCGTGCGCCTGCGACTGGGAGATTTCATGTGGTGACTTGTCTTCCTGTGCGATTCGAATATTCGCCGCCCTTTTCCTGCCGGGAGAACGAATGGCTTGTCGAAACCGCCCAAAACATAAGCCGCAGAATTCCTTACGAGACGATTGTCACGTGCGGTCTGGGCAGGTCACCACGCCCTCTCGAAAACGGCCATGACGGGGCACAGGAAAATATTCAGCATTCGCTGCGCGCGGGAACCCCGAGGAGTCGCTCGTCGAGCCACAACATCGCCTCCGGATAGCCGGTCGCCGCACCGATGATGTGTTCACCGAGCACACCGCGATACACCGCGCTGGCACCGAGTTCGCACTGCTCGGCATAGAGATTGCGCGCGCCCTCGGCGGGGATCCAGAATTCCTGGTCACCGTTGTAGATGTAGAGCGGAGTAGCCGAGCGCAGGCCTTCCATCCGGGTGATCTCGTAGATATCGGTGGCCAGTTCCGAACGCAGCGGGTCGGCGATATTGGCGCCGACATCGATCGGCAGATGCAAGATTCCGGGCACCGCGAACACACTGGCGCACGTATCTTTCATAATCGAGGTCGTCACCCAGCGCCCGAGATTGTTCATCGCGGCGAGGATTTCGGGTCGTTCCCGGCCGATCGCGAAGGTCGCGGCCATAAATATTCCGGATGCGAGATTGGCATTCATGCTGCGCGACAGGATTTCGAAGTCGGCCGGTACGCCGCCGAGTGCCGCGCCGACGATCGCGCCGGCCAGTTCCGGAGCGTAGGAATCGATCAGCTTGGCCGCACCGTGGGTAGCGATGGCGCCGCCGGAATAGCCGGTCATCGCGAAGCGGCTCTCGCCGTAGGACACCGGGTCGAGACCGCGCAGCGCCCTGATCGAGTCGAGCACCGCGTGCCCGGCGACATACGGTTCGGCATAGGCCATCCACGGGCCTTCGTGGTCGGGCACCAGGACCGCGTATCCGCGCAGTACCGCCAGCTGGGTGGTCGGCGGAATGAATTCCGTCGCACTCGACTGTGTTGTCAGGCCGTGCGCCAGTGAGTAACCCGGGGTGCATTTGCGGCCGAGCGCGTCGATCGGCAGGTTGTTCACCAGCACGGGGCGGTCTCCCGGCCCGGTCCACTCGGTGGCGGGCACGATCAGGGTCGCGGTGGCGTAGGACGGCCTGCCGTGCGCGTCGTCGGTGCGGAATTTCAGCAGCGTCGCCGAGCGGATGGGCACCAGGGTCAACCAGGCCGCGGTCGCGGTGACGTCGCGGGTTTCGATCAGATCGCCGGGCGACAGCTCGTCCAGCCCGGCGGGCCACTGGTCGAAGATCGGATCACCGACCGCCGACGGCAGTACCGCCGCGTGCAGCGCCGCGAGCTCGGCGGCCGGATCAGCGGCGTTCGGCTGGATCGGCGAGGGAAGGACCCGGTCGATCCAGCGCTGCAGATCAGGCAGGAAACCGGGTGTCCCCACCTGTGGCACCGGGAATTCCTGGGTCGGCGGCGGATCGGCGGCGGCAGTGCCCGCCGCGAACGAGAAGAGCAGCAGCATCGAACAGACAAGTACTCGAACAGATCTCATGGCACACACGCCTTCGGGTGGCAACGGATTCGTCGATGACGTGCCACCATGCGGTGCTTCGGCCCCCGCCGAAACTCCCCCACCGCGCCGTCGTCAGAGCAATCACGCTACGTGGCGCCGCTACGCGACCTCGGCGTTGTGCCCGACTCGTGTGCGCAATGCCGCTGTATCGCAACAAGAATCGCCCCATCGCGCGACGAATCGACCCGGATCCGCATCGGGGGCGAGCGGATTCGGGTCGATCGACACCGGACTCAGCAGGTGCTGGGCGCCGGCTCTCCCCGCAACCGGGCATCGAGCCAACTCAGCGCGGTAGGCAGTCCGAGCACAGCCGCGCTCAGATGGTCCGGGGTCGGTGTCTGCAGGCTGACCACCCTGGCGCCCGCGGCACACCACCGATGCGTGGTCGAGGTGATCGCGTCGACCGGAATGAGGCCATCGATCGGCGAATGCCATTCGAAGACAGGCATTGTCGGCACGCCGGGATACAGCTCGAGGCTGTTCTCCTCCACCACGGCGCGCGCTTGCGGATCCGCCACCAGCGAGGTGGTGGCCGCGAAGTCCAGGATGCCGCGCCCCGCGCCCGCCCCGAGGATGTCGTTGGTGCAGGCGTCGCGGATCGACGCACGGGCGGCCAGGCCACTGGCATTCATCTGATCACTGATCGGAAACCGTTGCGGGTATTCACGTTCCAGCCCGATCCCCGCCGCCAGCGCGAGTCCGAACACCGGATGCGAGCCGAAGCCGAGCCCCTCCAGCATCGACACCAGGTTCATCGGCACCCCACCCATCGCCGCACCCGCGATCGCCAGCTCGGGCGCGTACTCGGGCTGCAGTGCCGCCGCCCACGCCGTCGCCATGCCACCACCGGAGTACCCGGCCATCGCGACCCGGCTACCGCCGACCCGCAGCTGCTCGACCCGGCGCACCGCACGGATGCCGTCGAGGGTCACCTGACCGCCCAATTTCGCGGCGCCATACGCGAAATTCGGCCCGAGGTGATCGGGCACGGCCATCGTCCAGCCGCGCTGGAGCGCGTAGTTCCAGGCCACCGCCTCGCGCACCATGAGGTCGGGATCGTCGGTGTAGAGGACTTTGGAGACCGAGCACCGCGTGCCGAGGCCGTTGATGATGTGCTGGTAGGACAGCACGGGGGCATCGGCGCGGTGGTTGTTCGGCTGTAGCACCGTTGTCGTGGCGGCGATCGGGTCGCCCGCCGAGTTGGTGGAGCGGAACTGGATCAGGGTGATCGTGGTGTCGGGGAACATGGCCAGCGGCGGCATCGGCCGCACGTCGAGCACGTCTCCGGGCTGGTGATCGTCGAGGCCGGTCGGCTGGCTGTAGAAGGGGTCGGGGTCCGCACTCGGGTACAGCGGCGTGGTGTGGCCCGCCCCCGCGGAGACCACGGTGAGCACCGCTGCCACCACGCAGACCAGTAGTGTTCGGCGCGCCCCAGTGTGTCGTGCCCCGGCAACCCAGATCATGCGGCTGTCCCTCCCGTGTCGCTGCTGTCGAGAGCGATCCTCGCCGGTACCGTGGCTCCTCGTCGACGGGTCGCCGCGAACATCAGCGGAGCTCACAACCTCACCTGGTGCGTGTTGTGACCGGAGGCAGCACGTACGCCGATATGCGGGCGCACCGCCGCGGCGACAGGTGGTTTGTGAGATCTCCAAGCGAAATCGGAACGTGTTCCTCTCGACGGTGCAACACCTACCGTCGAGTAGGAAGGCGCTCACCAGTGCCGGGGCGAAAGGAGCACGCCATTATTCCCACCGACGAGAACATCGCCCGCATCGACCCGAACGAGATACCGACCCGGCGGATCACGGTCTACTTCGACGGCCCGACCCCCGAGGACGCACTGGTGCTCGAATACGCGGCGACCCAGGCCGAGGCATGGGAGTTCACCTCGGCGGCCGTGCATTCCGGTCTGCTGGTCACCGTCGACGGCCACGTCGGCCCCGGCCTGCGCCGGTTGCCGTGCCGGTCCCTGTGGCACTGACGATCGCGGCACCAACTCGTCGACCGCACTAGGCTGGCACGGCGGGCGTTCGTCGGCCCGCGGTGACAGAAGGGGCGTTCGTGACACGGTGGCAGTTCGTACTCGCACTTGCCGCGGCGGCCGTCCTCACCGGCTGCGGCTCGGCCGACACCCCGGATGTCACCGCCACGTCCACCGCCCCGACCACCACCACCACCAAGAGAGTGCCCGCCACCATCGCACCGCCCACCACCACAGTCGACCCCTACGCGGGCCTGCCCCTCATCGATCACGTGACCTGGACCGAGAACGTCGACGGCCCCCGCCTGCTCGTCTTCCCCACCCAGGCGGGCCGCAAGACGGCCGCACCCGGCACCGACGAGCTGGCCTGGCAGGAAGTACGCGCCCTCGACCCCGATGCCGACGCGCCGGGCATGCGCGACCAGTTCCTTTGCCACTGGGTGTGGGCGAGGATGGTGGCGCCCGACAAACCGAGCTGGAATCTCGAACCGTGGCGCCCCGACGTCGGCTATCAGGCCACGGTGGCGGCGAACTGCAATCCTGGCGGCCCCGAACGCTGATAGGAGCACCCCATGCGCATCGTCATCGCCGGTGGACACGGCAAGATCGCCTTACTGCTCGCCCCATTGCTGACCCGGCGCGGTGACCACGTCCACGCGCTCATTCGAGAGCCCGGTCAGGCTGCCGATATCGCCGCGACCGGCGGCGTCCCGGTCATCTACGACATGGAGCGCGACACCCCCGCCGACCTCGCGGCCGCGGTCGCCGGTTCGGATGCGGTGGTATTCGCCGCAGGTGCAGGCGCAGGCAGCGGCGTGGCCCGCAAATACACGGTCGACCTCAACGGTTCGGTGCAGCTGGCCGACGCCGCCGCGCAGACCGGCGTCGCGCGGTTCGTGCAGATTTCGACGATGGGCGCAGGCAGCCCGCCCGCACCGGGCACCGACGAGGTGTGGGCCGCCTATATCGACGCCAAGACCCGCGCGGAAGCGGATCTGCGGACACGCGATCTGGACTGGACGATCCTGCGTCCCGGCATGCTCACCGACACCGCAGGCAACGGTCTGATCACGCTCGGACCGCCGCCGATTCCGCGCGATTCGGTGCCGCGCGCCGATGTCGCCGCGACGCTCGCGTCGATCTTGTTCGCGGACAACACTTTTCGACGCACACTCGAGCTGGTATCCGGATCGCTGCCGATCGAGTCAGCCGTCGCGGCCATTTGATAACCAGAAATTAACTATCGCAGGAAATTTCGCCCGCCTGCCACGATTTCCGCCCACCCCGGCCACTGTGTCGTCACCCGATGAACACCGCGAACCGCCGGTCACGCCACTATTCGAGCACCGCCCATGGCGAGGGCGGTGCCGCGACCCCGGATTCGCCGCTCAGAAGCGGGGAAATGCGCCGCATCGAGACGGAATCGATCGTGCAGATGTGCTTGCATCTGAAAGTGTCTCCGTCCTAAACTCAGGGCCGCAACACAATTCAGGGGATATCAGGGGAGGCCGCGAGCGGCACACCCGGGGCCAGGATTGCCTTGGGTTTGCCACTGCCTGAGTAGCACAGGGGCATTCACATGAACAACACCAAGGGCCGATACGGCCTCGCCGATCGCGCGGCGACCACCCACCCCGGCACCGCACGATGGTCAAGGGAAAGCGCGGTCGCCTTCGTCATCGATGCCGTGGAATCCACCGGCGCGGCGACCCGCAACGATTTCGATATCGACCGGATCGTGACCACCGCGCACGAACTCGCCGACGACTGGGATCTACAGACGCTGACCCCGGATACCTTCTGGCGCATCGCCGCCGGCTGTATCCGGTACTGAACACCGAATCGGTACCACGACGATCGACTGCGCCACCTACTGAGCAGCCCGATCGGGTTCTGGCGTTGCTGATCCCGCTCCGGCGTCAATCCCGCTCGGCGTAGGACAGCAAGATCTCGCGGGAGCGATCCGGCCGCTCGGCCTGGACGCTGAGCTGATCCATCACCGACAGATACATCGCGAGGTCCTGGCGACGCTCGAGATAGAGCGCGCTGGTGAGTTGCTCGAGGTAGACGATGTCGGGCAGTTCCGGCTCACCGAAGCGCAGAATGCTGAACGAGCTGCCCGCCGCCGCGTGCCCGCCCGCCGCGTACGGCAGCACCTGCACGGTCACGTTCGGCAGCTCCGACAGTTCGGCCAGGTAACGCAGCTGTGCCTTGTGCACCTCGCGACCACCGATCGGGCGGTGCAGCACGGCCTCATCGATCACCGCCCACACCACCGGCGGATCCATCCGATGCAGGACGTCCTGGCGTAGCTGACGCACCTGGACCCGGCGCTCGGTTTCGGCGTCGTCGAAACCGAGGCCGACGATGGCCCTGGTGTAGTCCGGCGTTTGCAGCAGGCCGGGCACCAACTGGGCCTCATAGGTGCGGATCTGGCTGGCGGCCTGCTCGAGCCCGAGGTAGGTGCTGAACCACGACGGCAACAGATCGCTGTAGCGATGCCACCAGCCGGGTTCGCTGGCCTGCCTGGCCAATTCGAAGAACGCGGTGCGCTCCATGGGGTCGTGCACACCGTAGAGCGTGAGCAGATCCCGGATGTCGCGTTCCTTGAAGCCGGTGCGGCCCAGCTCGAGTCGGCTGATCTTGGCGTGCGAACCGCGAATCGCGTCACCGGCGGCCTCGCGGGTGATGCCTTTGCCCTCGCGTAGCTTGCGCAACTGGCCACCGAGCGCGATACGCAACACGGTAGGGCCGCGGTCGACAACAGGTTGCACGCGACCGATCTCGTCGGGTTCAGCCGTCATGAACCCAGATGCTACCGATTACCCAGTGAGGTAGTCGAACTCTCCGGCCTTCGCGCCGCGGATGAACGCGTCGATCTCGGGCCGGGTGTAGAAGATCACCGAGCCCTGCGGGTCGCGCGAGTTGCGCACGGCGACCGAACCGTCGGCGGCTTCAGCGACCTCGACGCAGTTGCCGCTGGGGTTGCTGTAGGTGCTCTTACGCCACGCGCCGGCTCCCGGGCGTTCACGCTGATCATGCTGCATTCCGGACATACCGCACTCCTCCTTCTCGAATGATGCCCATCGGTACGAAAATTGCAGATGCACGCACAAACGTTCTTGCATCTGCGTTGCGCGATGGGGACATTAACACGCGAAACACCACCGCGCACCGGTCGGTACTTACCCGACGTCATGACCGGGGGGACGCTTCGACCGAGTCGTCCAGCCCCCTGAATTCGTAAGCGCCACAACCCCATCGCGGCCCGACACGGCCACAACGAACGTGCAGATGTGCTTGCATTCGAAAACGACCCGCCCGTAGACTCAGGGCGCAAGATCACCGGGAGGTTCGTCGGCTCCATCAGCCGGACAGACCTTTCGTCGCCGGATGGGAGGGGACTTCGATGAGTAGTCCGTTTCAGCGCCACCTCGGTGCCGCGATCGCACCGCCCACGGCGTGTAGCGACGAGCCGAACGGGCTCACCTACCGTCAGGCGCGCGAGATGCTGCGTCAACACGACATCCACGGTCCGCAGTGCCGTCAGTGGTTGGCCGCCGCCGCGTACCTGTCCGCGGGGCTGGACGACGAATAGTGCGGTCGTAACGTCTTCGTGCTGGTCAGGCCGGTTCCGACAGGTCATGCTGGTGGGCGAGGTATCGATTCGGACAGGTGGTGCGCGTATGCGGATAGCGGAGATCCTGCGCAACAAGGGCACGGCGGTCACGACGGTGCCACCCCAGACCACGGTGCGTGAGCTACTGGCGGCGCTGGCCGAACACAATATCGGCGCGGTGGTCGTCTCCCCCGATGGCTCGGCGATCGCGGGCATCGTCTCCGAACGCGATGTGGTGCGTCATCTGCATGCCAACGGTGCCGCACTGCTGGATCGGCCGGTCACCGACATCATGACCGCCCGGGTTCGCACCTGCGGGGCCGATGAAGACGTGTCCTCACTGCGAGATGTGATGACCGAGCACCGGATCCGGCACATGCCGGTGGTGGACTCCGACCGGCTCATCGGCATTGTCAGCATCGGTGACGTGGTGAAGAGCGAGATCACCGAACTGGCCGCCGAGCGGGAACACCTCGTCGAGTACCTCCAGGGCAACTACTGAGCCCGACGCCACCCCGCGGTGCCGAAAAGCCTTGCGCCTGAGAATTCTTCGCGAGCCGTACCAGAAACGTGCGTATCGTTGAGCAGGTGCACCCCGCCCGGCCCGAGCTCGCCGCCGCCTCGGTGATCCGGCACGCGCCCACCCCGGTGCCCGCCTCGATCCGCGCGCGGTTCCCTGCCCTGGCCGATCCCGCGGTGGTCTATCTGGACAGCGCCGCGACGACACAGAAGCCCGACACCGTCATCGCGGCCGTCACCGACTACCACCGCGAGCACACCGCCAACGCGGGCCGCGGCACCTACGGCTGGGCCACCTCGCTGTCGGCGCGGATCGCCGCCGTCCGTACCCGAGCGGCCGGTTTCCTCGGCGCGCAGCACGGCGACGAGATCGTGTTCACCAGCGGAGCCACCGCCGCGCTCGGCGCGATCGCGCACAGCTGGGGCCTGGCCGAGTTGAACGACGGCGACGAGATCGTCTACAACCCCGCCGATCACGCCGCCAATGTGCTGCCGTGGCATCACCTGCGCGACACCCTCGCCCGGTTCGGCCGCCGAATCGTGTTGCGGCCCTATCGCAGTACCGCGACCGGCGAAGCCGACATCGATGACATCCTCGCGCAGGTCGGGCCGCGCACCCGACTGATCACCACCAGCCACCTGCATCACGTGTACGGCGGGCTCACCACCCTCGAGGAATTGCACGGCCGGATCGACCCCGAGATCCTGCTGTGCTTGGACTGCTCGCAGAGTGGTGGGCACCTGCCGGTCGACGTGACCGCGCTACGCGCCGATTTCGCGGTCTTCGCGGGGCACAAGATGTTCGGCGCGCCCGGCACCGGCCTGCTGTACTGCCATCGCCGGGTGCACGACAGACTGCGGCCGTTCCTGCCCGGCGGGCATTCCGGGGTCACGATCACCGATGCCGGTCTCGTCGGCACCGGAATGCCCGAACTGCTCGAGGGCGGCACCCACAATATTCCCGGGATCCTGTCCCTGGCACCGGCTTTCGACCTATTGGACGAACTCGATCGGTTCGCTGTCGCCGAGCACAACCGGGTGCTCACCCTGCGGCTGGTCGATGGCCTGCGCGAGGTCCCCGGGCTCGATTTCCTCCCCGGGCCCGCGCACGCCGCGTGCGCCGTCGGCTACGGAATCGTCTCGTTCACCCTCGACACGCTCAGCGCGGCCGACCTCGGGTTCGTATTGGCCGATGCCGGATTCCTGGTGCGCACCGGGGCGCACTGTGTGCCCTCGGCCGATGCCGGGAACGCGTCGGTGCGGGTGAGCACCCACCTCTACAACACCCTCGACGAGATCGACCGATTCGTCGCCTGTGTGTCCGGCATCGCCGGGCACGGGCGCTGACCCGACCTGTCCCGATGCCCCCGACGCCGAGGAGGAACGATGGGTACACCCACCGTGCAGCACTACGATCGCCGCGCCGCGTCCCGGGTATTGGCCCGATTGGCCGCCCCTGGACTCTTCGCCTCCACCGAACCACCGCCTCCGGTTCGAATCGCCTTCCGTACCCGCGCATTACCACCCGAGACCGGCGCCGCGCTGACGCAGTCCCAGCGGATGTACCTGGAACGGTTCATGCGACCCTGCCGCCCCGACCAGGTGACCAGCGCGACCCACCGCCTCACCTGGACCGACAGCGCGGGCATTCCCAACACCGGCTACTTCCACACCGCGGGCTCAGGTCCTGAACTCGCGGTGATCGCGCGGGAAACCGTGCTCGCACTGTGGCATTCGCTGTCGGCATCCGGTCTGCCGGCGCGGGCCGAGGCGCTGCCCGCCCGCGATCACGGCGTCCTTTCCGCGACCACCACCGATCACGATCCGCACGAGATCTTCCGGGTCGGGATCGAGGCAACGGGACGCGCGCTGGTCCAGCACGGACTGATCGCCGCCGACACCCCGTATCGCGGAGTCATCGAATTCGCCAGGGGAATCCATGATTCCGGCATCTTCACCGCCGTCGCGACCCGCTGGTTCTGGGAGTTGCAGGCGTCGACCTTCCGGCGCGGGATGATCCCGGTGCGATTGGCCACCCAACCCGATGGGTCCGTGCGCTACACCGCCGATTCGATCGCCGTCCTGCGCGCGATGAAGGACGCCACCATCGCCGACGCGCACGCGGTGATGCTGCGCGCGACCACCGAGGAAGGCCTCGATACCGAGGCGGCCGTCGCGAAGTACCACGACGACCTCGACCTGATCTCCCGGCAATACGCGCTGCTCCCGGCCGACACCCGGCCCACCTGCCTCGCGGCGACTCAGCACGACATCGACGGTGTGGGCGTGCACGTGCTCGCTACCGTGGCAGACCGGTTCGTCGAGATGTTCGCCGCGCTGGCGGGCTCGGTGGAGGTGGTCGAGGACCTGACCGAGGAACGACCCGGAACCGACCCGGCAGGCGACGACGGTGTCTTCTACGTCCCCGATATGAGCTGCCGGCATTGCGTCCGCACGATCACCGCGCTGCTCGAGTCGATGGATATCCCCCTCGTCGACATCGATCTGGAATCCAAGCGGGTGATCGCCCGGATCCGGAGCCCGCGCAACAGGTCGCGCGTGTTCGAGGCGTTGCGCGACGGCGGCTACAACCCGGTCGACGATGTGCCGGCGCAGGTGCCCGGCGCGTCGGTGGGATGATCCCGCCCGCCGTTCCCGCCGCGCTGCATCCGCTCGTCGCCGCGTTTCTCACCGATCGCGACGGCGTGCGTGCGGCGCTGCGCCACTACGGCTCCCCCCTGCATCTGGTGTTCCCACAGGTCTTCACCGCCAACCTCGTAGCGCTGCGGACCGCGCTCGACGCCGGGTCTTTCCGGCATCGAATCTGCTACGCGCACAAGGTGAATCGCTCGGCGGCGTTCGCCCATACCGCCGCGCACGCGGGAATCGCCGTCGATGTCGCGTCCGCGCGAGAACTGTGTTCGGCGTTGTCTGCCGGATTCCCCGCCGACCGGATCGAGGTGACCGGACCCAAAGGCGCCGCGATGCTGCGAGCCGCACTGACGGCGGGGGTGACGGTCAATGTAGACAATCTCTGGGAACTCGCGGCCCTGGCCGAGCTGGCCCCGCCGGAGCCGACAGTGCCGGTGTTGCTGCGTGTTTCGGGATTCTCCGGTAGCTCGCCGAGCCGGTTCGGCATCGATCTCGCCGATGTCGCGACAGCGCTGGACCTACTGGTGGCGCACCGCGATCGGCTGCGGCTGCTCGGGTTCGCCTTCCACCTCGATACCGCCGCCACCACCGAACGGGTCAACGCTGTCGGCGACTGTCTCGAACTGATCGAACGCGCCTACGCGCACGGTCTCGCGCCGACCGTGCTCGATATCGGCGGCGGCCTGCGCCAGGTCTTCACCACCGACGCCGCGGGTTACGACGCCTACGACCACGTACTGCGGGCAGGTCTGCTCGGGCGTGGACCCGCGATGCACTGGGGCAACAACACTTTCGGCTACCACCTCGCCGACGGAATGGTGCACGGCGGACCGGTGTTCCACAAGTACGCCAATACCGCACCCGCCGCCGATATCCTCGCCGAACTACTCGCTGCTCCGCTGCCCGGACACGGTGGACGGGCGCTGGGGACGGTGCTCACCGACAACCTCCTCGACCTCTGGCTCGAGCCGGGCAAAGCGCTGGTCGACCACGCCGGAATCACCGTGGCGCAAGTCGAATTCGTCAAACAGGCGGGCAACGGCGCGACGCTGGTACATCTGGATCTCAGCCGCGACACCGTCACCGCCGCCGACCAGGAGGTGCTCATCGATCCGATCGTGCTGACCGAAGAAGTCGAATCCCGGCCTGTCGGGGTGTATTTCGCCGGGCACCTGTGCCTCGAGCGCGACCTGGTCACCCAGCGGCAGGTGCGCCTCGCGCGGTTGCCGTCGCCGGGCGATCCGGTGGTGTTCGCCAATACCGCCGCCTACCACATGGATCTGTCGGCCGCGCAGGCCAGCATGCACCCGGTTCCGGCGAAAGTCGCTGTGCTGCATCGCGAGGGACGGTTCACACTCTGCCCCGATGCCGACTATCGCCCCGGGGACCGGTGATGGTCTACACCCACATCACCGAGCTGATCGGCAACACTCCCCTGCTGCGCCTGGACCCCGCCGTCCACGGGTTACCCGATGTCGACCTGTACGCGAAACTGGAGTCGCACAACCCTTTCGGTTCGGTGAAGGACCGCGTCGCCTGGGCGATGATTCGCGACGATCTCGAGCGCATCACCGAGGGCGGACAGTCGTTCATCGAGGCGTCGAGCGGCAACACCGCCAAAGCCCTGCGGGTACTCGGCGCACTGCACGGCATCCCGCTGCGCGCGGTCACCAACCGGATCAGGGTGGGCGAGGTCCGCCAACTGCTGCAACTGCTCGGCACCGAGATCGTGGAACTTCCCGGCCTGTCCGAATGCCCCGATCCCCATGCGGCCGACGATGTTTCGGCCGTCATCGAACAGACCATCAGCCAGGCCGATGGCCGCTGGTATCACCCCTCGCAATACACGAACGAGCGCAATATCGCGGCCCACCACGACGGCACCGGTACCGAGATCGCCACCGACCTCGCGGACGCGGGCATCGGCCATCTCGACTATCTGATCGGCGGCCTCGGCACCACCGGCTCCACCCGCGGCACCGCGACCGCACTGCTCGCCCACCATCCCGGGCTGCGCACCATCGGGGTGGTGTCGGACCGTTTCGACTTCATTCCCGGTATCCGCTCCGAGCGCGAGATGTGGGAGGTCGGCCTGTTCCAGCCGGATTTCTACGACGAGATCGTCACCGTCGACTCCGCCGCTGCCATCGCCGCGACCCTCGACCTGGTTCGCGGCTACGGCATCCTCGCGGGGCCGACCAGCGGCGCAGGCTATTTCGCCGCCCTTCGCGCCCTGGCAGCGGCACCGCGACCCGACGACAGACCACTCGTCGCCGTATTGATCGTGTGCGACCGGATCGAACCGTATCTGTCCTATTTCGCCAAACGCAGGCCGGACCTGTTCGGCAAGCCCACCGGACCGCCGCCGCCGAGCCCCGACGACACCGCGCCGACGCTCTCGCCCGCCGCGCTGGCCGAACTCGACCGCACCGGCAGACCCACTGTCGTCGATACCCGTGGCGCGATGGCCTACCGAGTCGGGCATGTCCCCGGCGCGCTCAACATCCGCGACGACCAACTCGACGAAATGCTCACCCAGGGCGTGCCGTTTCCACGGTCACGGCCGGTGGTGTTCGTGTGCCCCGTCGGGGAAACCTCGCTGCGCTTCGCCGCACTCGCCCACCGCGCGGGCTATGAGGCGTTCAGCCTCGCGGGCGGCATTGTCGCGTGGCGCGACGCCGGATACGCCATGGAGCGCGGCGGCTGATCAGACGAGCGCCCTGGTCGCCCGGCGGACGGTGCTCAGCGAACGACCGCGACCGGTGGTCGCCAGCAGGGCCGCGAGCGGGCCGCGATACCCATCGGCGAGCAGTCCGACGACCGCACGGAAGCGCGCGACGAACTGCTGTGCGGTCGCCTCGTCGAACCGGGCGATCGGATAGATGAACGACCCGTCGATACCGGCGGGCGTGCCGAGCTGATCGTAGTGATCGGTGAGCCCGAACTCGAGATCATGCTTTGCCCTGACCACGCCGGTCGGCACCTCGGTGATCGAAAGTCCACGTGCCGGTATCAGTTCAGTGGTGGTGCGCGGTGCAGCCGCCCGCTGCAGAATGAGCGTCGCCTGGAACAGCGGGAGCGCGGCGTCCTGCAGCAGACAGCGCTTGACGCGGGGGTTGGGGGTGTCAGGGTGGGCGTACGCGGCGAGCGCGACGCGGCGTACCTGATCGATGAGCTCGCCGACGTCACCCGCACGGTCGAGGCGGATTCGCATCAGTACATCATCGGAGAAGTTGCCGACGAGATCATCGAGCAGACGGTGATCGCGACCCGAAACCGCCGTGGCGACAGTGACATCGGCGCTTCGCGCGAAGGCGCCCACAGTGAGGGCGAACGCGGCCTGCACCACCATGAACAGACTCGCCCGCCCGTCCTGCGCCACCCGCAGCAGCCCGGCGTGGGTCGCGGCGTCGAACGAGATCGGCAGCAGCGCACCGGCGACCGGGTCGATCGGCGCCACGGGCTGGTCGCGGCCGGGCAGGTCGAGCAGGGCGGGACGGCCCGCCAGCGCATTGGCCCAGTACCGCAGCTGATGGGTCGCCCGGCTCCACTCGTCGGTGAACTCGCCGAGCTGCTCGTGCTTCCACAGGGTGTAGTCGATGTAGCTGATCGGCAGCGGCGGCCACTGCGGGGAGGTGCCGGCGCGACAGGCCAGGTAGGCGGTGACCAGGTCGCGGATCAGCGGTCCCATCGAGCGGCCGTCGACCGAGATGTGGTGCACGACAAGGGCCAGGACCACATCGCCAGGGCCGAGCACGAACAGCCGCGCCCGCACCGGCAGATCCCGGGTGAGGTCGAAGGGCTGCCCGGCCAGTGCGGCGACCGCGGAAGCGAGTTCGGCTTCCGCGACCTCACATTCGGCCACATCGAGGACGACATCGCCGGGGTCGACCACCTGCTGAGCCGGGCCGAGCTCGGTCACCGGATAGCGGGTTCGCAGCGGATCATGCCGCGCGACAAGGAGTTTCAGCGCCCCACGCAGTGCCGCCACATCGACCGCCGCGCCGCGCAAGCGCATGGCCCGCGCGACATTCCAGTCCGCGGACCGGCCGAGCCGCGCGGCATGCCATATCCGCTCCTGAGCGGGCGCGAGCGGCACATATGCCGGACACGGTCGCGGGCCGAGCGCCGGTGGCATGGAGGGCCGCAGATACGCTGGGGCACTCCCGGTGCGGGCCGTCGCCGACAGAACGCCGCGACCGACATCGAATCCCCCCGATCTCATCCCCACACCGGGGTCGAGCACGCGTCTACAACCTCCACACCGTTCCGACAGGTGAGGAACGCTAATGACCCGATGTGAACACACAGTTGCCAGATCGTGACCATGCTCGGTCGACCGTCCGCATCGCGAATCCGAAGATTTCGCCCACTATCCACTTTCCGGGCGAAATCGCCCAAAAGCCGCGTTAGAGTAGCGACGGGAAGCGGAGCGAGGAGTTGTTGGTGTCCATCGGGAAATTGGTGTCGTTCGACGGTTCACGGGGTTTCGGGTTCATTCGGCCCGACGACGGCGGGCCCGATGTATTCGTCCACGTCAACGACATCGGCCTCGACGAGGACGAGCTCCGTCAGGGTCGCCTGTTCGAATTCGATGTGACCGAAGGTGACCGGGGCCCCAAAGCGATCAATCTGACCGGGGTCGGCCAGGCCCCCGCGGCCCCGAAGACGCGTAAGAACGGCGACCGGCTGGGTCCCGACGAACTGCGTCAGCAGATCACCGAACTGCTGCTGGAGGCCTCCCCGGCGCTCACCGCCGCCGAGATCATCACCATCCGCGACCGGTTCACCACCTTCGCCGACGAGCACGGCTGGCTCGACAGCTGACGCTCGCGGACCGCTGAGCGCGACAGGCGCGCACCCGATGTCCGCGCACGTGTCGGTGCCCCGTCCTACGATCGCCTCACACACCGATGAATCGGGCGTGTTCGCATCGTCGACACGGGTGTACAGACCCGCGAGGAGGATCGGATGGATCTACCGGTGATGCCGCCAGTGCGCCCCATGCTGGCCAAGTCGACGCCGTCGCTACCGCGCGAACGAGGGCTGCGCTATGAGCCGAAATGGGACGGCTTCCGCTGCATCGTGTTCCGCGACGGTGACGAGATCGAACTCGGTTCCCGCAACGATCGCCCGCTCACCCGCTATTTCCCCGAGTTGGCCGAGCTGCTGAAAGCGGCGCTGCCGCAACGCTGTGTCGTCGACGGTGAGATCGTGGTGGTCACCGAGCAGGGCCTCGATTTCGATACCTTGCAGCAGCGGTTGCATCCGGCGGCCTCGCGGGTGAACAAGCTCGCGGTGGAGACACCGGCCAGTTTCGTCGCCTTCGATCTGCTCGCCCTCGGCGATCGCGATCTCACCACCGAACCGTTCGCGCTGCGGCGCCGCGAGCTCGAATCGTTGCTCGACGCCGCGCCCGGCCGCATCCACCTCACGCCGATCACCCAGGATCCCGACGTGGCTCAGGACTGGTTCACCCGGTTCGAAGGAGCGGGCTTCGACGGTGTGATGGCCAAGTCCGACGAGCTGGCCTACCTGCAGGACAAGCGCGTGATGCTCAAGATCAAGCACGAACGCACCGCCGACTGCGTGGTCGCCGGATACCGGATGCACAAGGACGGCGAGGGTGTCGGTTCGCTGCTGCTCGGGCTGTTCGACGACGAGGGCAATCTGAATCATGTCGGGGTGGCGTCGAGTTTCACCGCCGCCCGGCGCCGCGAACTGCTCGGCGAGCTGGCGCCGTTACGCGAGAACGCGCTCGACGACCATCCGTGGCGCAACTGGGCCGACGCCGCCGCGCAGGCGAACGCCGACGGCAAGATGCCGGGCGGGGTGAGTCGATGGAGCGGCGGCAAGGACCTGTCGTGGGAGCCGTTGCGGCCCGAGTTGGTCGCCGAAGTGCGCTACGAGCACGTGCAGTCGGGGCGGTTCCGCCACGGCGGGCGGCTGGCCCGGTTCCGGGCCGACCGCACCCCGGATTCGTGCACCTACGCCCAACTCGACGAAGTGGCACCCGCCGAGCTCGACGCGATCTTCGGAGGCGGCCGATGAGCACCGCGGTGGAACTCGACGTCGACGGCCGTGCGCTGACGATCAGCAATCCCGACAAGATCTACTTCACCAAACGCGGCGAGACGAAGCTCGACCTGGTCAACTACTACCGGGCCGTCGCCGACCCGCTGCTCGGCGTGATCGGTGGGCGTCCACTGCTGCTGGAACGCTATCCCGACGGTGCGTCGGGCAAATCGTGGTTCCAGAAGCGGGTACCGAAGTCGGCGCCGGACTGGTTGCAGACCGTCGAGGTGTCCACCCCGAACGGCACCACCAGCGACGCGCTGGTCGCCCACGATCTCGCGCATATTCTGTGGGCGGTGAATCAGGGCTGCCTCGGCTTCCACGTGTGGCCCAATCACGTTCCCGATCTGCGGATCGCCGACGAACTGCGGATCGACCTCGATCCCTCGCCCGGCATCGGATTCGACGATCTGCGCCGCGCTGCGGTGCGTACCCGCGAGCTGCTGGCTGAACTCGGCATCGACTCGTCCATCAAGACCTCGGGTTCGCGTGGCCTGCACATCTACGCGGCACTGGAGCCCCGGTGGGACGGCTACGAGGTGCGGGCGGCCGCGGTGGCGCTGGCCAGGGAACTGGAACGCAGGCACCCCGAGGAGATCACCGCGCAGTGGTGGAAAGAGGAGCGCGGCTCGCGGGTGTTCATCGATTTCAATCAGAACGCGCCGCACAAGACCGTGTTCGGTGCCTGGTCGGTGCGGCCGAAGGTCGGCGGCCAGGTGTCGACACCGATCACCTGGGCCGAACTCGACACCGTCGTCCCCGACGAACTCACCCTCGCGACCGTGCCCGCGCGCCTCGCCGAGTCGGGTGATCCGTGGGCGAACCGGGCACCGCAGTCGATCGAACCACTGCTGGAAATGTCGGAGCGCGACATGGCGGCGGGGCTGATGGACGCACCGTGGCCACCGCAGTATCCGAAGATGCCGAACGAGCCACCGCGCGTGCAACCGAGCCGGGCCAAGAAGGACTGAACTCCAGATCTACTCGGTGGTCCAGGGCGACCAGACCGCGGCGCTGCCCTTGCCCTCGCACACGAGCGCGTGGTTGTCGGAGGTGCGCCCCGACTTATCCACCGAGGGATCGCATTTCGCCCCCGCGCTGTAGTACGACCCCGACACCCGGAACGGCCCTGACCAGGTGTGACCACCCGGTCCGCGCAGACACAGCAACGTTGCACCGTCTGCGGCCACACCGAGCAGACCGGCCTTCTCCGCGGCACACTGCGTGCCCTTCTCGACGACGCTGCCCTTCTCCGCGGGACTCGTCACTGGGGCGGCCTCAGTCGTCGGCGCGGCTTCGGTCACCGTCGGCACGCCGTGGGAAGTCACCGACACCGGCGAGGGTGTCGTCGCTGCCGACTGGGCCAGCGTCGGAACGGACACATCCAGCCCGCCGAACACCGCGAGCCCGATCGCGATCGCGATCGCCGCTTCGGAGATGCCGAGCAGTAACGCCAACATCGCGATCCCCCGCCCACGCGGATGCCCGAACGACAGCAGCCCGAACACGATCGCGATCGGGAACAGCACCACCAACGCGGCGGCGAGCGCCACCATCGCGTACGGATTCACGCGCGGCTGGTCACCGCGGCCACCACCGCCCGAACCGTCCGATGACACCTGCGGCCAGCGCTGGCCGTTCCAACGCCGATCGTCGGACTCCTGCTCGGGGTCGTCGTCCCATTCCTCGTACCGTGCCATCAACCCCGGGTTCCCTCTCCGATCTCCCCGGGCGCACAACGAAACCGGTGCGACGCCGGGTTACGCGACGAGAATAAGGACTCAGAGCCCGGTAGGACAGCTCAAACGCAAAATAGGGTCACAGTGACATAACGTGTGATTCCGCGGTAACCCGCCTGGTAACGAACCGGCTAACACCTTTGCCTCCTCAGAAGGAACAGGTTCATGCTGGTCATCAAGTGCACCACTGCGCGCACTCCTGAGCTCGCGAGGAGGACTCATGTCCGACAGCACGCCTTCGGCAGACCGAACCTGGCATGCCCAAGCCGGCGATCTGCTGGCCGACGATTACAACGTTCCCGGCATCATCATGTGCGCGATCGGGGTGGTCGGGCTCGCCTGCACTCTCGTCGCAGCGGGCACCGAGCACACCGGGTGGGCCGTGCTGGCCGGGATAGCGACGGTGTTCTTCCTCGGCGGCGGCGTCGCGGCGCTGATGTTCGAACATCACCGCGAGCAGAAGATCGAACAGGCGCTGGGCCGCACCGGCCACGCACCCGGCCATGCCGGACCACAGCGATACAGCGCCGCGGTCGCGATGCCACGCCCGCGGCGCGCGCTCGATTCCTAGCGATGTCGCGTTGTCGGCTCGGTGCCGACAACGTGGGGGATCGTCTGGGTGATGATCGTGAGCAAGGTGTCGGCCAGCAGTTGATGGATCTGTGCCCGGTTGAGCGTGCCGCGGGTGATCCATTCGCGCCCGGCGACTTTCACCAGGCCCGCGTAGGCCAGTACCAGTGCGCGCAAGGGTGCATTGTCTGCCAGATCGGGGCGTCCGATCATCACCAGCATGCGTTCGGCGGCGGCATCGTCGGCCTGGTCGAGGATCTGCTGCACCTCGGGGTCGTCACCGACGCCCTCGTGGCTGGTGACCTTCACCCAGGTGGTGCCGTGCTCGGCGATGGTGTCGAGCAGCCAACTCACGATCGCGTCGACCCGCTCGCCCGGCGTGCCGTCGGGAATGGAGACCTTGTCCTGACGCGGCAGGGTCACCATGCGACGCACCACCGCCAGATACAGGTCGCGCTTGTTGCCGAAGTAGTGGTTGATCAGGCCACGCGCCACCCCCGCTCGCTGGGCTAGTTCCGCAGTCGACACCGCCGCGTAGGGCCGCTCACCGAACATGTCGATGGCACAGGCCAGGATCTGCGCGCGTCGCTCGTCGGGTTCGAGCCTGCGCCTGCGCGGCGCGTCTGCGGTGTCGGTCTCCAGCGGGGAAATCGGGCTGCTCCGTCGGGTTCGAATCGTCGTCGCGCGGTTGCGGCAACGGCCCATCACGATACCCAGCGGGTCGCTCGCGCGGCCAATGCGACAATAGATGTCGTCCACCGCTCCCGCACGAAGGAATGTCGCACTCCCCGATGACCGAGAACATGATCGATCCGGATGAGTTGGCGACCTGTTTGCGGGTACTGGAACGCGCCGGGCAGTTGGAGAAGGAACACCCCGATTCCATCGCCGTGCAGCGCGCCGTCGGGCACATGTTCAAGAAACTCAAGCACCGCCGTCGCATCGAGGCCAGGGAGCAGATCTCCTCGAACGACCGCGCGGTCATCGCCGCGACCGCGACCGGCTCCCCACAGCGGATCGATGACGAGACCGCGGGCATCCCGATCAGCTCGACCACCTCCGGTGCGAGCGCGGGCACCCTGCTCAAGGCGCGACCCTGCTACATCTGCAAGCAGAAATACACCCAGGTCGACGCGTTCTACCACCAGCTGTGCCCCGACTGCGCGGCCGCGAGCCATACCAGGCGCGACGCCCGCACCGACCTGACCGGCAAGCGCGCCCTGCTCACCGGTGGCCGCGCCAAGATCGGCATGTACATCGCGTTGCGCCTGCTGCGCGACGGCGCGCACACCACCATCACCACCCGCTTCCCCAACGACGCGATCCGCCGCTTCGCCGCCATGGAGGACAGCGCCGACTGGCTGCACCGGCTGCGCGTCGTCGGCATCGACCTGCGTGACCCCGCGCAGGTCGTGGCACTGGCCGACGACGTCGCCGCACAGGGCCCCCTCGACATCCTGATCAACAACGCCGCCCAGACCGTGCGCCGCTCGGCCGGCGCCTACAGCGCTCTGGTCGACGCCGAGACTGCCCCGCTCCCCGCGGGCGTCCTGCCGGAAATGGTCACCTTCGGCAAGACCATGCAGGCGCACCCGACCGCGCTCACCGCCTCGCTCACGCCGTCGCTGTCGGCCACCGATGTCGCCGAACTCGCGCTGGTCGCGGGCTCGGCCACCCCGGAACGGATCGCGGCGGGCGTTGCCATCGACGCAGGCGGCCTCGTCCCCGATCTCGCGCACACCAACAGCTGGGTGCAGACGGTCGGCGAGGTGGAGGCCACCGAACTGCTCGAGGTGCAGCTGTGCAACTCGGTCGCGCCGTTCATCCTGGTGTCGCGGTTGCGTCCGGCGCTGGCCGCCGCGGCGGGCAGGCGCAAGTACGTGGTCAATGTCTCGGCGATGGAAGGCCAGTTCGGCCGCGGCTACAAGGGCCCGGGGCACCCGCACACGAATATGGCCAAGGCCGCGCTGAACATGCTCACCCGTACCAGCGCGCTCGAGATGTTCGAGGCCGACTCGATCCTGATGACCGCCGTCGACACCGGCTGGATCACCGATGAACGCCCGCACTTCACGAAGGTCCGCCTCGCCGAAGAGGGCTTCCACGCGCCCCTCGATCTCGTCGACGGCGCCGCCCGCGTCTACGACCCGATCGTGCAGGGCGAGGACGGCGTCGACCTGTACGGCTGCTTCCTGAAGGACTACCGGCCTTCGCCCTGGTGATCCAAGCGATGCCGAACCGGAATGATGATCATGATTCCGACCGGCGAACGGTTACATATTCTGAATAGGTGCTGTTCCGGGTGCTGGCCGACGTTTTCGCCGTCACCCACGTCGCGTTCATCGCGTACGTGGTCGCCGGTGGCTTCCTCGCGTGGCGATGGCCGCGCACGATCGGCCTGCACGTGCTGGCCGTGGCGTGGGGTTTCGGCACCGTCCTGATCGGCTTCCACTGCCCGCTGACCTACGCCGAGAACTGGGCGCGCAGGCAGGCCGAGGTGGGCGAGTTGCCCGCCGCGGGATTCATCGACCACTACCTGACCGGCGTGATCTACCCCGACAGCGCACTCGGCTTGGTGCGCGCGCTCGCGGCGGTGGCCGTGCTGGTGTCGTGGCTGGGCTACGCGCGCCTGCACCAGCGCCGACTCAGTTCACGTGCCGTGTGATCTCCTGCGCCACCGCGGCGTGCTGTTCGTCGAGATAGAAGTGCCCGCCACCGAACGTGCGGATGCTGAACGGCCCGTCGGTGACCGCACGCCACTGTTCGGCCTGCGCCACGGTGGTCGTCGGGTCCTCGGTGCTGACGAGCGCGACTACCGGGCAGCGCAGCGACGGTCCCGGTCGCTGCCGATAGGTCTCGACCGCCTGGTAGTCGGCGCGGACGGCGGGCAGTACGAGATCGGCGAGTCCTGGTTCGGTACGCAGCAGTCGCACCGGTGCCGGATCGTTCGCCAGACGCTCCAGATCGTCGATGAGCGCGCTGTCCGAGGCCTGGTGCAGCCGTGCCGTTTCGACGAATTCCGGTGCGGGACGGCCGGATACGATGAGTGCGCGAACCGGTTGTCCGGCCGCGGCGAGTCGCAGCGCGGTCTCGTAGGCAACGGTCGCGCCCATGCTGTGCCCGAACAGTGAACGGGCCGGTCCCGGCTGACGCGCGATGTCCGCGGCGATCCGGTCGGCGAGCAGATGCAGGTCGGTGATCGTCGGGTCTGCGAGGCGGTCCTGCCGCCCCGGATACTGCACCGCGGCCACCTCGACGCCCGCACCGATGTGTCGCGCCAACTCCCGATAGAAGGTCGCCGATCCCCCGCCTGGCGGAAAGCACGTCAATCGCCCGCGCGCCGCTGTGTCCGGTCGCAGTATTCGAACCCACTCCGTCGCAGCCGTATTCACGCCCACATCACACTCCTCACCATCATCACCGCAACTAGGCTGGTCGATGTGACCACCGCGCAGCAGCTCGTCCACGCCTACGAGACAGGACTGGGACTCCCACTGTCGAGCGATGTCGACGTGCCGGACGCGGGTGCGCGGTTGGCGGCCACCCTACCGGTGTGGGCGCTCGCCGCGGGTTCGGTCGCGGCGGCGAGCGCGGCCGCCAACCGGGTCAGAGTCGCGCGGGGACTGCCCACCCGCCCTGTTCGCCTCGATGCCGACCGGGTGAGCGCGGCATTCAGCAGTGAACGTCTGTTCCGTCGAGGCGCGAGCGCCCCCTCGATCTTCACCGAGCTGTCAGGCTTCTTCCCCACCGCCGACGGCTGGGTCCGCACCCACGCGAACTACCCACATCACCGTGACCGGCTCCTGCGGGCACTCGACCTGCCCGCCGACGGTGACGCCGACCGGCTCACCGACCGATTGTCCACGATGAAGGGCGCCGAGATCGAAGACGCCGCGACCGTGGCAGGTGCGATCGCGGTCCGCGTCCGCACCGAAGACGAATGGTCGACCAGCCCGATGGGCCGTGCCGCCGCGACCGGCCCGTTGGTCGCCTCGGACGTGCGCGCGGACCGTATGCCCACCACCGATGCGAGGCTGTCGGCGGGCGGGCACGATCCTCGCCCGCGCGAGAACGATCACCGGCCGCGCACTCCACTCGGCGCCACCGGGGCCGGTCCCACGACCGACCGACCGCTGACCGGCATTCGCGTGCTCGACCTGACTCGCGTCCTCGCCGGGCCGGTCGCCACCCGAACGCTGGCCCTGCTCGGCGCCGATGTGCTCCGCATCGACCCACCGCACCTCCCCGAGATCGACTGGCAGTTCGCCGACAACTGCCAGGGCAAGCGCTCGACCTTGCTCGACCTACGCACCGACCTCGCGACCTTCGAGGCTCTCCTCGCCGAGGCGGACGTGCTCGTCACCGGCTACCGCCCGGGCGCGCTCGCCGCGGCCGGTGTCGGCGCGGCCCGGCGTCCCGGTTCGATCGAGGCCTCGGTCTCCGCATGGGGCACGAGCGGACCGTGGGGCGACCGACGAGGTTTCGATAGCATCGTCCAGGCGGCATCCGGCATCTCGTTCATCGAGGGAACACCGGATCGTCCCGGCGCACTGCCCGCCCAGGCACTCGACCACGGGTCGGGCTACCTCTTGGCCGCCGCCGTCATGGACGCACTCCTGGCCCGCGCCCACGACGGGTTCGGTCGAAACATCGCAGTCTCGCTGGCCCGCACCGCATCCTGGCTCCTGGCCGCGGACGGCCGCTCCCCCGAACATCCTGCCGCGACACCACCCGATCCGGCATCGACGGTCACCCACCACGAACTTGTCACGGCCGCACCGGCATTCGCCGATTACGACGATTACCGCTGGCCCGCGCCGCCGTACGGATCGGCACAGCCGTTCTGGGTCGAAGCGCCCGACCACTACCACCGCCCGTGACCGGACTCGATCACTTTCCCGCGAGCGCCTGGACCGCCACGCTGAGCTGATCACCATCGATGCCGACCTCGCCGGGATCAAGCAACCACAGCATCCCGAGTCCCTGGGCGAGCGCGAAGTACAACCGCCCGATCGCCGCGGCCTGTGCCGGATCGAGTTCGGGATGCGCAGCCTGCACATGGGCCCCGAGGTCGACGAACGCCCCGGACAGCTGGTCGCCCAGCTGTGCCCGCGCCTCGTCGGAGCGCACGATCCGCACGATGTTCTCCAGGCTGGCCAGCATCGCCTCGTGATTGCCCGCGAACACCGCGGGCATCCCGTTCCACAACAGCGCGAGCCCCTCCAGTGGCGACTTCCCGGCTCCCGCGGTGATCAACTCGTCCATCGCGTCACCGATGGAGTTGCCGAGCGCCTCGCTCAACGCCTCGGTGACCAGGCGATCCTTCGACCCGAAGTGGTAGCCGATCGCGGCCAGGCTCACCCCCGCCGCGGCGGCGATATCGCGCGCGGTCGCCTTCGCGACGCCGCGCTCCAGAATCACTTTGCGCGCCCCCGCCAGTAGATCTTCTCTGTTACCCATGCTCAGCAGCCTACCCGACGTCTTAGACATTTGTTCTAGACATCCGTGCCAGCCTCTGTTAGACATATGTCTAAGACATTCGTACATCAGACGGGAAACACCATCATGAGCATCACCAGCCCCCTCCACGTTCTCGTCTCCGGCGGCGGTATCGCGGGCAACGCGGTCGCGCTCCAGTTGCTGCGCAACGGCATTCGCACCACCGTCGTCGAGCGCGCCGCGGTCCCCCGTCCCGGCGGCCAGGCCGTCGATCTGCGTGGCCCGAGCAAGGAAGCCGCCGAGCGGATGGGTTTGATGGCCGGCATCGCCGAGTACCAGCTCGACGAGCGCGGGATGTCCTATATCGACGGCGACGGCAAGATCTACGCCAGGATGGCGATGGCGGACTTCGATGGTCAGGGCGCCGTCGCCGAAATCGAGATCACCCGCGGCGATCTCAATCAAGTGCTACTCGACGCGGTGGCCATCGCCGACAACGGTCAGCTGGACTATCGCTACGGCGAGTGGATCGACAACGTCGTCCAGGACGACACCGGCGTGGACGTCACGTTCGCATCCGGGGTCACCGAGCGGTTCGACCTGGTGATCGGCGCCGACGGTGTGCACTCGGCGACCCGTCGACTCGTCTTCGGGCCCGAGGAGAAGTTCAGCACCAACCTCGGCGGGTACGGCGCCTTCTTCACCATGCCGAAGCCGGCCGATGTGGAGCCGGGCTGGTTCAGCATGCGGCTCGTGCCCGGTGCCATGCTCGGCATCCGCCCCGACGGCGACCCGAGCACCGCCAAGGCGATCATCACCATGCGCACCGAGGTCGACCCGGCACTGCGCCGCGACGTCGACGCCCAGCGCGCTCTCATCAGGAAGACGATCGGCGACGCGGGCTGGCACGCCCCGGCGGTCCTCGACGCGATGGACTCCACCGCCGACTTCTACTTCGATGAAGTCGCCCGCGTCGACGTCCCCGAGTTGTCCATCGGCCGGGTGACGCTGATCGGTGACGCGGGCTACTGCGGATCCCCGCTGAGCGGCATGGGCACCGCGATGGCCATCGTCGGCGCCTACGTGCTGGCCTCCGAGATCGCCGCCACCCCGAACGATCTGGCAGGCGCGCAGCAGCGCTACCAGGACAAGATCTCGCCGTTCCTCGACAAGGCCAAGGAGATCCCCGGCGGCGGTATGGCGATGATGATCCCCAAATCCCCGCTGTTGACGCGGCTCGCGAAGGCGAACGTGCGACTCATGATGTCGCGCCCGATGCGTCCGCTGACCAAGAAGATCTTCTTCGGCCACACCGAGGAGTTCGCCCTCCCGACCTACTGACCCCACCTACCGACTGGCCGCGGACCCCGCATGGTCCGCGGCTACTCTCGATGACGTGCCGCAGAAGATCATCCTCGACGTCGATACCGGGATCGACGACTCCCTGGCCATCCTCTACCTGCTGGCCTCCGACGACGCCGAGATCATCGGCATCGCCGCCACCGCGGGCAACGTGGACGGGGCACAGGTCGCGGCAAATACCCTGGCGATGCTCGACCTGGGCCGGGCACCCGAGATCGAGGTGGCGCTCGGCGCGGCCGAACCGATCGCCATCCCCTTGCGCACCACCGAGGACACCCACGGTCCGCAGGGCCTCGGGTACGCCGAACTGCCCGTCTCACCGCGTGCGCTGTCGTCACGGTCGGCGGCCCAGCTCTGGGTGGACCTGGTTCGCGCGAACCCCGGCGAGGTGACCGGCCTGTGCACCGGTCCGTTGACCAATCTCGCGCTGGCCCTGCGTATCGAACCCGAACTGCCGCGCCTGCTGCACCGTCTGGTCATCATGGGTGGCGCGTTCAACCACCCCGGCAACACGACCCCGACCAACGAGTGGAACATCCACGTCGACCCCGAAGCGGCCAAAGAGGTGTTCGACGCCTTCTCCGCGGCGGCGCCGGAGCGCAGGCCGCTGGTCTGCGCACTCGACATCACCGAGTCCATCGAGATGGGCCCCGAACATCTCGAGCTACTGGCGCAGTCGGCACACAGCGCACCGATCGAGCAGGTCAGCGCGGGCGATCCCACCGAATTCCGGTCGGCGGCAAGCAATCCGATCATCCGCTATCTCACCGACGCGGTGCGGTTCTATTTCGACTTCCACCACCAGTACGACCTGGGCTACCTGGCGCACATGCACGACCCGTTCGCCGCCGCGGTCGCACTCGATCCGACTCTGGCGACCACCCGCCCGGCCACCGTCGACGTGGAGCTGACCGGCACCATCACCCGCGCCACCACCGTCGCCGACTGGTCCGGCATGTGGGGCCGAGAACCCAACGCCGACATCGTGATCGGCACCGACCCCGCCGTTTTCTTCGAACGCCTCGTCACCCGCGTCGGTGCCCTGGCCCGCCACCTCTACCCGGAGCCGTCATGACCCAAGACACCGTCGCCTATCTCGCCGACTTCCGCGAACGCTACAACCTGCCCGCGATCGTCGACGTCCACACCCATTTCATGCCCGATCAGGTGATGCACAAGGTCTGGGCGTATTTCGACGCCGTCGGGCCGCTGATCGGCCGACCGTGGCCGATCACCTATCGCGACGACGAGCAGGTGCGTCTGAAGACCTTGCGCGACTTCGGCATCCGAGCGTTCACCTCGCTGGTGTACCCGCACAAGCCGGAGATGGCGGCCTGGCTCAACGGCTGGACCGCCGAGTTCGCCGCCCGCACCCCCGACTGCCTGCACACGGCCACCTTCTACCCCGAGCCGGACGCGCCACGCTACGTCCGCGAGGCCATCGACAATGGTGCGCGAGTGTTCAAGGTGCACATCCAGGTCGGCGCGTTCTCGCCCTTGGACCCCCTGCTCGACCCGGTGTGGGCAATCCTCGCCGAGACCGGCACACCCGTTGTCATCCACTGCGGATCCGGTCCCGCCCCGGGCGAATTCACCGGGCCCGCCCCCATCGCCGAACTCCTGCGACGCTTCCCGACCCTATGCTTGATCATCGCGCACATGGGAACCCCCGAATACAGCGAGTTCCTCGATCTGGCCGAGCAGTACCCGCTGCTCTATCTCGATACCACCATGGTGTGGACCGACTTCAGCGAAGGCGGTGCGCCCTTCCCACCCGCCGAACGAGATCGCTTGCGCCGCTTCGCCGATCGCATTCTGTTCGGCAGCGACTTCCCGAACATCCCCTATCCCTATGCCGAGGCCGTCGCCGCACTGGAACGTCTCGACCTCGGTCCGGAATGGCTGCGCAAGGTCTGTCATGACAATGCGGCACGGTTGTTCGAGCTCGGCTGATCAGGCGGGATCTCCATCCCTTCGGCCAGGAGCGGCCACGAGTTCTTGAAGGCCTTCTGCCAGTAGCCCCACGAGTGGGTGCCCTGGTTCGACAGGTCGAAGGTCGCGGGGATGTCGAGTCGTCCAGGCGCTTCTGCAGGTTCTTGGTGCACCAGCGGGTCGTAGCCTCGATGACGCCGCCGACGACGATCTGGTCGGCCAACCCGACCGGCACGACAATCCGACTCCGGACGACCTATCTCACCTCGGGATGTCAGCGGTCGATGACCTCGGCCGCGTAGACGGCGAGGCGAACACGGTTGTCGGTGCCGGTCTTCCCGAGCAGGTTGGCGATGTGGGACTTGACGGTGCTGACGCCCAGGTGGAGCCGATCAGCGATCTCCTGGTTGCCGTACCCCTGCGCGACGAGACGAAGGACGTCGAGCTCCCGTGGCGTCAGATCGGGCGTGGGGACCGGCGCCGACGGTGCCGCGAGTGCCCGGTCGACCAGGCGGCGCAGCAGCGCGGGCGAGAACAGCAGATCGCCGTCCACCGTGCGCCGGATCGCGTCGAGCAGTACGGCGGGCTCGGTGTCCTTGACGAAATAGCCCGCGGCCCCGGCGGACAGCGCGGGAAACAGGTGTTCGTCGTCGTCGAAGGTGGTCAGCACGAGCACCTTCGCGCGCGGCGACGAGGCAAGGATCTGCCGGGTCGCCGCGACACCATCGAGGCCGGGCATCCGCAGATCCATGACGACCAGGTCGGGGGCGAGCTCGGCGTGCAGCCGCACCGCTTCGACGCCGTCGGCCGCCTCCCCGACGACGGCGAGGTCGGCGGTGTCCTCGATGAGCATCCGCAAGCCCGCCCGTACCAGACGCTGATCGTCCACCAACAAGACCGTGATCACGACAGCTCCACTTCGCTCGCGGTGTCCGGCAGCCAGGCGCGCACCGTCCAATTCTCGTCGTCGGCGCCCGTGCCGACGACGAGAGTGCCCCCGGCGAGTTCGGCGCGCTCCCGCATTCCGACGATTCCGTGTCCCGCCGGCGCCGACAACTCGCGAGCGCCGTTGACTACCTCGAGCGCGATCCCGTCCGCGTCCCTGATGATCCGAAACCGCACCGGCACACCACGATCCGCGTGTTTCATCACATTGGTCAGCGATTCCTGAACCAGGCGCAACAGGGTGAGCCTGCTGATCGCGTCGAGCCCGCCGAGGTCGGCATCGACCTCGGCCGCGACAGCGAACCCGGCGGCACGGGCCCGGGTGAGCGCGGCCTCGACCTCGGTCACGACCGCATCGGTATCGACCAGGGCGACAGTGCCGAGGGCCGGGTCACGCAGGGCGGCGAGCAGCCTGCGAATATCGGCGAGCGCATCGGCCGCGGTGCCACGCACATCGTCGAGCACGGCGACCATACGCGGATCGGCTTCGCGCACAACATGTCCGGCCACCGAGATCCGCAGAATGATCGACGCCATGTGGTGGGCGACCACATCGTGGAGTTCCCTGGCCAGTGCGGCGCGTTCGTCGAGGCGGGTACGGGCTTGCGCCTCTTCGGCGCGTATTCGCACATTCTCCGCGAGGTCACGCTGCCCACGCAGATACAACCCGAGCAGCAACGGCAGTCCCACATACGCCGCGGCCTCGACGAGAGTGGACGCCCGACCGATCGAGTTGTCGTGCAGACCGACCCGCCCGAGCGCCACCGCCGCGGCCCATCCGGCCGTCGCCACCGCGACGGTCGACCACCGATGTGTGCGCGCCACCACATCGACCAGAGCCACCGCGCCGAGGTAGGGCACCAGACCGGACACACCCCAGGCATCCGTCCGCAGCATCGGCACCGCCAGCGCCGACAGCACGATCGACACCACGAGCGGCCACCGCGAGCCGGCCAGGAACACCACGCCCGCGGTCATCGCCAGCAACCAGTAGTGCGGCGGCACACGGTACTGGTCCGGGTAGGTGCTGGCCAGCAGTACCACCGGAATCAGCAGCAGCGGCAGCCACCGCACCAGCCTTCGCCAGTCGCGGTGTGCACGGATGTCGATCACGTCCCCACGGTAAGTGACCGAGCGGTTCGGACCGCGCGAGCAGGCGGGTCGGCGCGTCCGCGAGAGAGGCGCGGGCCACGCGGCCGACCCGTCCGGGATCGGACCGAACACGAAATACCACGCGACTGGCCCGTCCGCAAGGGCCGCGCGGGCGGAATCCGTCGGGCCGGATCCGACTGTTCGGCGGAGTCGCCGCCGCCGTGGCCGAACGAGGCTGGAGGTTCCCGTACAGAAGGAGCACACGTGGTCTCGCGACGAGGATTTCTCACCGGGCTCGCCCTCACACCGGTGGTGTACGCGGCCGGGTGTTCGATCCGCCCGTCGACACCCGGTTCGGCAGCCGACTCGACCCGCCCATTGCCCATCCCACCGCTGGCCGCATCGGCCGTCGGCGCGGACGGCGTCCGCCGGTTCACGCTGCGAGCGCAGGCGGGCACCACCGAGATGATCCGGGGCAAGCAGACCCCGACGTGGGGCTACAGCGGGTCGATCCTCGGACCGACCGTGCGCGCTCGACGCGGCGAGAAGCTCGCCTTCACCATCACCAATGATCTGCCCGAGCCCACCTCGGTGCACTGGCACGGCATGCACCTGCCCGCGAAGTTCGACGGTGGCCCCCACCAGATGATCGGGCCCGGCGCGGTATGGGCGCCGAATTGGACGGTGCAACAGCAGGCCGCCACGCTCTGGTACCACCCACATCCGCACGGCGCGACCGAAAAGCACGTCCACCGTGGCCTTTCCGGCTTCTTCCTGATCGACGACGATCCGGCGGACGCGCTCGATCTGCCGAAAAACTATGGTGTCGACGATATTCCGTTGGTGATTCAAGATCGCCGCTTCACCGCCGACGGCACGCTCGACGAATCCGACGCCACCGATGTCGGCCTGCTCGGCGACACGATCGTCACCAACGGCATCGCCAACGCCCACCTGCCGGTCACCACCGACCGGGTCCGGTTGCGAATCCTCAACGGCTCGTCGGGTCGCCTCTACAACCTCGCCTTCAGCGACGGCAGAACGTTCCAGCTCATCGCCACCGACGGCGGTCTACTGCCGGAACCCGTTGCCCTGAACCGGATTCCACTCAGCCCCGGTGAACGTGCCGAGCTGGTGGTCACCCTCGGTGCGGGCGAGAACGTCACCTTGCGGTCCCTGCCGATCACCGAGCGCGCGGGCATCGACCGCGCCGCCGAGTTCGGCTTCGACGACACCTTCGACATCCTGACGCTGCGTGCCGCCGACACTCTGCGCCCTTCCGGCGCGCTGCCCGCGACCCTGATCCCGATGCGGGCGCTCGCCTCCGCGACCACCGCGCCGACCCGCTCGTTCGACCTCCAATGGTTCATGATCAACAACCGCCGCATGGACATGAACCGCATCGACATGACCATCCCCGTCGACACCACCGAAGTATGGACGGTCCGCAACAAGGACAACTGGCCGCACAACTTCCACGTCCACGACGTCCAATTCCAGATCATCGCCATCGACGGAACACCGCCTCCCGCGACCCTTTCCGGCTGGAAGGACACCGTCTACACCGCCCCCGACACCACCTACACCCTCGCCATGCACTTCGCCGACCACACCGACCCCACCTACCCGTACATGTACCACTGCCACCTCCTCCACCACGAAGACCAGGGCATGATGGGCCAGTTCCTGGTCCTCGCCCCGGGTCAGCAACCCACACCCATGCAGATGGATATGGGCGCCATGGGTCACGGCGGATCGTGACTACAGTCGAGTGATGGGCATCGAGTGTTCTGACATCGTTGCGACACCCCGGGCCGACGTCTTCGCCTGGTTCGCCCGTCGCGGTGCGTTCACGCGCTTGGCTCCACCATGGCAGCCGGTCACCTTGCTCGCCGAAGCCGATTCGCTGGCCACCGGGCGAGCGGTGCTCGGCCTTCCCGGCGGGCTGCGCTGGATCGCTCAGCACGACCCCGAGCAGTATCGACCGCCCGAGCGGTTCGCCGACGCCGTCGCGGCGGAAGGACCGGCCTCGTTGCCGGTCGCCCGGCTGCTGCCGTGGCGGCATGTACACGAGTTCGCCGAGATCGACGACGCCCACACCCGTGTCATCGATCGGGTGCAGACGCCGATTCCGGAGTCCGTGTTGCGGCCGATGTTCCACTACCGCTACCGCCAGCTCACCAATGATCTGGCCGCCCACCGCCGCGCGGCCGAGTCCGGCCTACCACCGACGACGATCGCGATGACCGGCGCGTCGGGCCTGGTCGGCTCCGCGCTGAGCGCCTTCCTCAGCACCGGCGGGCACCGCGTGGTGCGGCTGGTCCGCCATCCCACCCGTCATCCCGACGAACGGCAGTGGGACCCCGCCGCGCCTGCCGCCGACCTGCTCGCCGACGTCGATGCCGTGGTCCATCTGGCAGGGGCCTCCATCGCGGGCCGATTCACCGCCGCGCACCGGCGTGCGGTGGCCGACAGTCGCATCGAGCCGACCCGGCGGCTCGCCGAACTCGCCGCCGCCTCGGACGTCGACACCTTCGTCAGCGCGTCCGCCATCGGCTACTACGGCTATGACCGCGGCGAGCAGGCGCTGACCGAGAAGTCCGAGCGCGGTGACGGCTTCCTGGCCGATGTGGTCGAACAGTGGGAGGACGCGTGCGAGCCCGCGGCGGTGGGCGGAGTCCGCGTCGTGCGGGTGCGCACCGGCATCGTGCAGTCCCCGCGCGGGGGCACCCTGCGGTTGCTGCGACCGTTGTTCACCGCCGGTCTCGGTGGGCGCATCGGGGACGGCCGACAGTGGCTGTCGTGGATCGGAATCGACGATCTCGTCGATGTCTACCACCGCGCACTGTGGGACGACACCCTGGTAGGTCCGGTCAATGCCGTTGCACCACAGCCGGTTCGCAACAGCGAGTACACCCGAGTACTGGCACGAGTGCTACATCGCCCCGCGCTGCTGCCGGTCCCGAGCTTCGGTCCGGCGGTGCTGCTGGGCAGGCAGGGCGCGCGCGAACTCGCCGAGGCCGGCCAGCGAGTGACGCCGACCCGGCTGGCGAAGGCCGGGCACACCTTCCGAACCGAGGTTTTGGAGGAGACGCTGCGGCATCTGCTCGGACGAACCGCGAGCTGCGCCCGATGAGACCCCGCTACCGGCGCCCCGGTCGCTGTCGGTGCCCCCGATCCGGGGCGAGGCGCTACCCCGGCCCGCGGATCTCGCTTCCGGGCAGCCATCGCCACAGTTGCGGGTCGGCGGGGAGTCCACCGGCCGGGCGCTGCTGCGTGACTGGCTCGACGGCCCCATCGCCGACTACGCCCGTGACAACGATGATCTCGCCGCCGACGCCACCTCCCGGCTGTCGCCATACCTCCACTTCGGGTGCGTGTCCCCCACCGAGGTGGTGGGCCGGGTCGATACGGCGACCGAAGGCGGACTCGCCTTCGTCCGGCAGCTGGCCTGGCGCGACTTCCACCACCAGGTGCTCGCCGCTCGCCCCGATGCCGCCTGGTCGGACTACCGCACACGGATGACCGCGGGCCCCGACGACGAAAAGGCCGTCGCCGCGTGGCGAGACGGGCGCACCGGCTACCCGATCGTCGATGCGGGCATGCGCCAACTCCGCGCCGAGGGCTGGATGCCGGGGCGAGCGCGCTTGATCTCGGCCAGCTTCCTCGCCAAGTCGCTACGCCAGGACTGGCGGGTCGGCGCGGCGCATTTCCTGTACTGGCTCGTCGACGCCGATCTCGCGAACAACCAGCTCAACTGGCAGTGGGTCGCAGGCACCGGCACCGACACCCGGCCCAATCGGATCCTCAATCCCCTGCGCCAAGCCGACCGCTACGACCCCGACGGCGTCTACGTGCGGCGATGGCTACCCGAGCTGGCACACCTGCCCGGCGCGAACATTCATCGTCCGTGGCGCGAGAACGTCGATCCGGCGGAGTATCCCCCGCCGATCATCGACTGTGTCGGCAGCTAGCGCGCCGCCACTGCGCGCCTCGACGAGCAACAGGCCGCTCAGGCCTGGGCGACGAGATAGTTCACGAGGGAGTCGACGAGGCCGCGGGTGCCTTCCTCACGGTCGGCACCGGTGTCGAATCCGTCGAGGTGGGCGCCGAATTCGACGAGAGTGAGCTTGGTGCCGGTGGTGGTCGGTTCGAATTCCCAGGTGGCTACCGACGTGGAGATATGGGAGCCGTTCAGCCACATGTCGTAGGTATAGACGAGGCGTTCGTTGTCGACGATGTCGGTGTAGGTCGCGACGTAGCGGGAGGTCATCTTCTTCTCGAAGGTGCCTTCGTTGATCTCGCGGCCGCCGACCTCGAAGTCGACCGAGACCTCGCCCTGCTCCCAGCCTTCCTCGCCGCCGAACCACTTCGCCTTGGTGGTGGGGTCGGCGAAGGCCTGGAAGACGACGGCGGGCGCGACGGGCACCTCGCGTTCGATGGTGAACTGGGCATGGTTGATGGAGCGGGTCACCGTGTCGGTCATTGTTCTTCTCCCTCTGGGGTTTTGGTTGATTCCACGAGTAATGCCGTGAGCCGGTCCACCTGCCGCTGCGCCGGTGGACGTTGGCGATGCAGCCAGTCGATCGCGGCCCCGAAGGCATCCGGCACCAGCTGGTAGGTGCGCACGCGACCGATCTTCGCCGAGCTGACGAGCCGACCGGCCTCCAGCGCTTTCAGGTGCCCCACGATCGTCGGAAGCGCGACCTCGAACGGCGCGGCGAGATCCGACACCGATGCGGGCCCACCCGCCAGCCGTTCGACGATCGCGCGACGAGTCGGATCGGCCAATGCCCGGAAGACACTGTCGAGTCCGCCGTCCGGTTCGTCGCTCGAATACTTAGGCACATACCTAAGTATTCACATCTACCGCCGTCTGCGCAACCCCCTCGCCCGGTTTGCGCCGATATCGGCCGGCGTGGGATGCTGCGGCACGATCGAAGAGAGCGAGGTGAACGATGGTCGACAGGCCTCGTATCGCACCGACCGCGATCGCGTCCCGGCGCGGCATCGAGGCCGTGGTGGCGGGTTCCCCGTTGCTGTCCCGCAGCAGACGCCGGGTGGAAGTCGTCCCCAAACCCTCGGTCCCGACCGCGCGCGCCATCATCGACTGCGCCGCCTACGTCGACGGCAAGCGCCTGCCGGGACGATTCACCCCCGAGACCGCGCTGGCCGAAATCCGGAGGCGCGGTACAGGTTTCGTGTGGATCGGCCTGTTCGAACCGGATCCGCAGCAGATGGGCGAGATCGCCGAGACATTCGGACTACACGAACTCGCCGCCGAGGACGCCGTCAACGGCAGGCAGCGCCCGAAGTTCGAACGCTACGACGACACCATGGTCACCGTGATGCGGACCGTCGCCTATGTCGAGCACGATATGCACACCGTCAGCGAGATCGTGCAGACCGGCGAGATCATGGTCTTCCTCGGCGCCGATTTCGTCGTCGCGGTCCGCCACGGCGAACACAATGAACTCACCGCGGTCCGGCATCGGCTCGAGTCCGACCCCGATCGCCTCGCGCTCGGCTCCAGCGTTGTGCTGCACGCGATCACCGACCACGTCGTCGACTCCTACGTCGAGGTCGCCCTGGCGGTCGAGTTCGATGTCGAGTCGATGGAGGAAGAGCTCTTCAGCCCGCGGAGCAAGATCCCGATCGAGGCGATCTACCAGCTCAAACGCGAGATCGTCGAGCTGCGTCGGGCCGTGCGCCCCCTCGCCGGCCCGCTGCAATCCCTCACCGCGCCGGGCACTCCCCTGCCCAAGGAAGTGCGCCGCTACCTGCGCAATGTCGCCGACCACCACAGCGGTGTCGCCGAACGCATCAACGACCTCGACGAAACTCTCACCACACTCGTCGGCGCCGCCGTGGCCAAGATCGCCGTCCAGCAGAGCACCGACATGCGCAAGATCTCCGCCTACATCGCCATTCTGGCCGTCCCCACCATGATCGCCGGCATCTACGGCATGAACTTCGACCATATGCCCGAACTCCGGCAGCCCTGGGGGTACCCCGCCACCCTGATCGTCATGCTGACGATCTGCACCGCCCTGGCCGTGGCCTTCCGCCGTATCCGCTGGTTGTGACAGTCCGACCCGGTCAGACGAGTCGACCCCATCGGGTCGCCGCGAACCCGCAGAGCGCGATGGCGGTGGTCATCCGCTTCCAGAGCCGCACCATCGCGAGCTCGAGGATGATTCCGATGCGGTCGGCGCAGGTGGTGGCCTCCGCCAGCGCCATCCGGTCATAGACCAGGGCTGGGTCACTGAGGATCTCGTCCAGCCTCAGTCCAGATATCGCCTGATCAGACGTCAGGCCGAATTCCGGCAGCCAGGTGAGCCGCCAACGACCGTCACCCCCGAGAATCGCCCGCTCGGGCGTTTTGTCGCTGCTCATGGTCCGATTCGTCCGGAAAATCGTCATCACTACCTCCTCGGCCGTCAGCTCTCGACGTCCATTTCCGAGGATCCTCGTAAATCGGCGCAGACAACAGCTGGCAAAGTAGCCGGAATCGGAATATCATCCGCAAACCCCCACGTGATGGCCAAAATTCCGGGCGATCATCAGAGGTACGACTCGATAACGCCGCCGACAGCTACCGGTGGGCACCGTTGCCGGTGCCTCAACTCCGGTCGAAGGCCGTAAGGATCTGTTCGGCGGCGAGGGCCGGGGTGAGCGTTCCAGCGCGGACAGCCGATTCCACCTGCGCGCGAACATCTTTCACGTTCGGGTTGTCGGCGAGCCGACGCAGGATCTGGTCGTGGACCATGGTCCAGGTCCAGTCGACCTGCTGGCGGCGGCGCTTCTCGGCGAATTCGCCCGCCTCGGTGAGCACCCGGCGGTGGTCCAGGACGGTGCCCCAGAACTTCTCCAGGCCAACGCCTTCCAGGCCGCTCATGGTGAGCACCGGCGGTTTCCACAGCGCGTCGTGCGGGTGGATCAGGCGCAGCGCCCCGGCCAGTTCGCGGGCGGCGCCTTTGGCTTCGATCTCGTGTTTGCCGTCGGCCTTGTTCACCGCGACGAGTTCGGCGAGTTCCAGCACGCCCTTCTTGATGCCCTGCAACTGATCTCCGGTGCGGGCCAGGGTGAGGAAGCAGAACACGTCGACCATATTGGCGACGGTCACCTCGGACTGGCCGACGCCGACGGTCTCCACGAGGATCACGTCGTATCCGGCGGCCTCCAGGAGCACGATCGTCTCGCGGGTCGCCTTGGCCACGCCGCCGAGGGTGCCCGCGGTCGGGGACGGCCGGATGAACGCGTCGGCTTCGAGGGACAACCGCGCCATGCGCGTCTTGTCACCGAGGATCGAGCCGCCGGTCCGGGTGGACGACGGATCGACCGCGAGTACCGCGACCCGATGACCCTTGGCCAACAAGTACATACCGAGCGCGTCGATGAACGTGGACTTGCCGACGCCGGGAACGCCGGTGATGCCGACCCGATTCGAGACGACACTGCCCGGCTCCGCCGCCACCCGCAGCAGCAACTGCTGCGCCAGTTCGCGATGATCGGAGCGAGTGGATTCGACGAGCGTGATCGCGCGAGCCAACGCCGACCGCTGCCCGGCCTTGACCTCCTCGGCGAGCGCGTCGACATCGATCGTGCGGCGGACACCCGCGGCGGTGCGGCCCTCGTTACGTGGCGAGCCGACGCCCGCCGTGGTCCCGAGCCGAGGGTGCGCGTCGGCACCCCCGGCGACCTGTGCGGCGTCGCTCATACTGTTCCGCTGCGGCATGCTCGCCGCGCCCTCCGTGGTTACGCCGGCTGCCGCCTCCGGGCGCTGACCGCTCATGCCTGTGCGCCGCCGCCGATCTCGTGCCCGAGCGCCGCACCCAGCTTCTTCAGCAAGTCGATGGCCGCGTCGGCGATCACGGTGCCGGGCGGGAAGATCGCCGCCGCACCGGCCTCGTAGAGCTCGTCGAAGTCACCGGGCGGGATCACGCCGCCGACGATGACCATGATGTCGGGGCGACCCACCTCGGCCAGTGCCTGCCGCAGCGCGGGCACCAGCGTGAGGTGACCGGCCGCCAGTGAGGACACACCGACGATGTGCACGTCGTTGTCGGCCGCCTGGCGCGCCACCTCTTCGGGCGTCTGGAACAGCGGGCCCACGTCGACGTCCATGCCGAGGTCGGCGAACGCCGTCGCGATCACCTTCTGGCCGCGGTCGTGTCCGTCCTGGCCCATCTTGGCGACCAGGATGCGGGGACGCCGACCCTCGGCCTCGCCGAATTCCTCCACCAGCGCGATGGCGGCGCCGATGTTGGTGGCCTTGCCTGCTTCGTCACGGTACACACCGGACAGGGTACGGATTTCGGCCTGATGACGGCCGTATACCTTCTCCAGCGCATCGGAGATCTCGCCGACGGTCGCCTTGGCGCGCGCCGCGTCGATGGCGAGCGCGAGCAGGTTGTTCGCCATACCACCTTCGGAAGACGCTGCCGCACGGGTCAATGCGGCAAGCGCTTGCTCGACGGCGACCGAATCACGTTCGGCGCGAAGCCGTTCCAGCTTCTCGATCTGCTCGGCACGCACCCGCGAGTTCTCGACCTTGAGGACCTCGACCGCGTGGTCCTCTTCGACCTGGTATTTGTTGACACCGATCACCGGCTGCTGCCCGGTGTCGATGCGGGCCTGGGTCCGCGCGGCGGCCTCTTCGATGCGCAGCTTCGGAATGCCTTCCGAAATCGCCTGTGCCATCCCGCCGTGCGCCTCGACCTCGGCGATGTGGGCGCGGGCCCGCTCGGCGAGCTGGTGGGTGAGCCACTCGACGTAGTACGAGCCGCCCCACGGGTCGATCGGGCGGGTGGTGTTGGATTCCTGCTGGATGAGCAGCTGGGTGTTGCGGGCGATGCGGGCGGAGAAGTCCGTCGGCAGGGCCAGGGCTTCGTCGAGCGCGTTGGTGTGCAGCGACTGGGTGTGCCCCTGGGTCGCGGCCATCGCCTCGATGCAGGTGCGCGCCACATTGTTGTAGGCGTCCTGCGCGGTCAGCGACCACCCCGAGGTCTGCGAATGTGTCCGCAGCGACAGCGATTTCGCGCTCTTGGGTTCGAATTTCGACACCAGCTCGCTCCACAGCAGACGCCCCGCGCGCAGCTTGGCGACCTCCATGAAGAAGTTCATGCCGATGGCCCAGAAGAACGACAGGCGCGGCGCGAACTTGTCGACGTCCATGCCCGCGGCGATACCGGCGCGGATGTACTCCACACCGTCGGCGAGGGTGTAGGCCAGCTCCAGATCGGCTGTCGCACCGGCCTCTTGGATGTGGTACCCCGAGATGGAGATCGAGTTGAACTTCGGCATCTTCGCGCTGGCGAAGGCGAAGATGTCGGAGATGATCCGCATCGAGGGCTTGGGCGGGTAGATGTAGGTGTTGCGGACCATGAACTCTTTCAGAATGTCGTTCTGAATGGTTCCGGCCAGCTGCTCGGGCGTCACGCCCTGCTCTTCGGCGGCGACGACGTAGAGCGCCAGGATCGGCAGCACCGCACCGTTCATGGTCATCGACACCGACACCTGGTCGAGGGGGATCTGGTCGAAGAGCTGGCGCATGTCCAGGATCGAGTCGATCGCGACACCGGCCATGCCGACGTCGCCTTGGACGCGGGGGTGGTCGGAGTCGTAGCCACGGTGGGTGGCGAGGTCGAAGGCGACCGAAAGCCCCTTCTGGCCCGCTTGCAGATTGCGGCGGTAGAAGGCGTTGGAGTCCGCGGCGGTGGAGAAGCCCGCGTACTGGCGGATCGTCCACGGCTGGTTCACGTACATGGTCGGGTACGGGCCGCGGAGGAACGGTGCGACGCCGGGCACGGTGTCGAGTGGATAGCCCTGCGCGACAACAGCATCGCGATCGGCCTTGGTGAACACCGGCGGAACGTCGATGCCCTCCGGGGTCGACCAGACCAGCTGCTCGGCAGTGGTGTGGTTCGCCGTCGCGGCATCGGCCACGAAGGCGCGCACCTGCTCGGCGTCGACGGCGGCCGGCGCGGGCGCGCGGTCGGTCAGCGGCACCTCGGCGAAGCTGCCGATGAGGTGCTCGACATTGGATGTGGTCATCAGGCTCCCACCTTCTCCAGCAGCTGCGACAGGACCGCGACCGCGTCGATGCGCAGGGCCAGGTACCCGTCGGGACGCTGCGTACCGCTGTAGTCCGCCACCGACTTCTCCGGTCCGGCCAGCAGCACGGTCTCGATTCCGGCGGCGCGCAGGGCGTCGGTCGCGGCCCCCGCCTGTTCGCCGTAGCGCTTGTCCGAACCGCACAGGACCGCGATGCGCGCACCGGACTCTGTGGCGGCGGCGCCGATTTCGTCGACCGCGAGCGGACCGGGGTTGACCGACTCGATGCCACCCGACGCCAGCACGTTCGCGGTGAAGATGGTGCGCGCGTTGTGTTCGGCGACCGGGCCGAGCGGGACGATCAGCGCCTTCGGGCGCGCGCCGTTGGCGGCCAGGTAGGCATCGGAACGGTTGCGCAGCGCCTCGAAGGCTGCACCGTAGCGCGCGTTCGGGCCGGGTTCACGGGCCTGCTCCGACAGCGGGGTCTCGGCGAGGTTGGGGAACTCGTTGACGCCGGTGACAGCGGTCCGGCGATGGGCCACGTCGGCGGCGCGGGTGGCGGCCGTCTCGGCGATCCGGGCCGCGAGCACACCGGCGTCGAGAGCGGCGAGGTAGCCGCCCGCCGACTCGAGCTCCTGCATGAATTCCCATGCCTTGGCCGCGAGTTCGTCGGTCAATGTGTCGACATACCAGGAACCGGCGGCCGGGTCCTGCACGTGCCCGAGGCGGGATTCCTCGAGCAGCAGCAGCTGGGTATTGCGAGCCAGGCGCTGGGAGAACGTCGTCGACACGCCGAGTTCGCCCGCGGGCAGGGCCGCGTCGAAGGGCAGCACGGTCACCGAATCGGCGCCGCCGACGCCGGCGCCGAACGCGGCGAGCGTGGTGCGCAACAGGTTCACCCAGGGGTCACGCTGGGTCATCATGGCGGCCGAGGTGACAGCATGCTGCGGCGCGGCGCCGAAGGCGGGAGCACCGGAGACCTGGGCGACTCGCGCCCACAGACGCCGGGCGGCGCGGAACTTCACGATGGTCGCGAACTGGTCGTCGGTGGCCGCGAAGCGGAACTCGAGCTGACCGAACGCGTCGGCGATGTCGACCCCGGCGCCGGTGAGCAGGCGCAGGTAGGCCAGACCAGCCGCGACGGCGGCGCCCACTTCCTGCGCGTCGGCGGCACCGGCGTTATGGAAGGCGATGCCGTCCACCGTGATCGCGCGGACCGTCTCGGGCCGGGCGATCGCGCGCACGGCCAGCGCGACGGCCTCGGCCTGGTCGAGGTCTTCGGCGCCGGTGAAGGCGCTGGTCAGCGGGGCGGCGCCGAGGCCGACCCGGATCTGGGCGCGATCAGCGATCGAGTACCCGTCGAGCAGCTCGAACACCCGCTCGGCGGCAGCGCTGGTGGCCGCACCGGCCACCAGGGTCAGCGGGGCCAGCTCGAACAGCACGCCACGCAGGGCGACAGGGATGTCGTCGACGGCGACACCGTAGGTGCCCGCTCCGAGCGCGATCGCGCTGACACCGTTCTCCAGACCGGTCAGGATCACCTGGTTGGTGGCCTCGGCGTCGTCCGCACCCGCGAACGCACCGACGAACCAGCCGCGTTGCGGATCACGCTCGGCGTCGCCACCGCGCACATACGGGAAGGCGCCGGGCAGCGGCTGCTCGGGCAGCTCGTCGCGACGGGTGTAGAGCGGGGCGATCGTCAGCCCGTCATAGGTGGTCTCGTCGAGCAGATGTTCCGGTTCGGCGGGGAGCTCGGAAGCCTCGACCCGTCGCGCTTTCGCCAGCACACCGGCCACGCCCTTGCGCCACGCGGCGTACTCGGGCACCGGATCCGGTGCGAGCCCCGCCCCGGACTCTGAACCAATCGGCATAGCTGCTGTTCTCTCTTCCGTTCGACGACCGCACCCCGGTGTGCTGCCGGTCCGTGAAATCCCACAAACGGGCACACAGCGAACCAGGATGTATCCGGTTCCCTCCTGATGCTATCTGTGACACCACGTCCGCTCACTCGGGCCATCCCCTACCGGCCGGTACGCTTACCCGAGTGTCCCGACTGATCCGTTCCCCGCGCCTGCTCATCGCACTGGCCGGGCTCGCCGCACTGTTCGTGCTGGCGATGATGGTTCCGTTGCCGGGCCCGCAGCAGATCCGCGACTGGGCCGGTGGCGCGGGGCCGCTGTTGCCGTTGTTGTTCTTCCTCTTCTATGCGGTGGTCGCCGTCGCACCCGTTCCGCGCACCGTGCTCACCGTGACCAGCGGCGTGCTGTTCGGTCCGATCCTCGGTTCGATCATCGCCATGGCCGCCACGGCGGTGAGCGCGACCGTGGCTCTGCTCGGGGTCCGCGCACTGGGCCGCGACCGGGTCGCCGAACACCTGACCCACCCGGCGGTGCGGGCGATCGATGATCGGCTGGCCCGGCGCGGTTGGCTCGCGGTGGCCGCGCTGCGGTTGATCGCCTTTGCCCCCTTCTCGATCGTCAACTACTGCTGCGGGCTGTCGTCGGTCCGGGTTGCCCCGTATCTCGTTGCGACACTGGCCGGTTCGGCCCCCGGCACGATCTCGACAGTGGTGTTGGCCGGTTCACTGGCAGGCGACAGCCACCCGATCGCGATCACCGTGTCGGCCATCTGCCTGTCGATCGGGCTGATCGGGCTGATCGTCGACCTTCGGCTCCCGGTCGACGCGGCGGTTCCCGAGCCGGAGCCCGCCACCCCCTGACCGACGGCGCGCCTACTCCGAGCAGTGCGGATACGCCCGGATAATCCCAGCTCATGGCGATCACGGTGAGCCGCCGATCAGCACTCACACTCCTGGCCGGACTCCCGCTGGCGGCGGGCACGGCCCGCGCGCAGCCCTCGCTCGGTCCGGGAGTCGGCGTCGACCCGAACCGCACCCCGGTCCGCTACACGATGACCGCCTTCCGCACCGACAGCGATTCCACCCTCGCGGTCTATGAATCCACCGACGGCACCGACTTCACCCCGGTCAGCGAGCACGCCTACTCGCCGCCGGTCGGCCTGGTCCGCGATCCGAGCGTGCTGCTGCACACCGACGGTCACTACTACCTCACCTACACGATCGCCGGTGACGCCACCGCGATCGGCCTGGCCCGCAGCCGCGATCGGATCACCTGGACGTTCCTCGGCAATGTGCCGATGCTGGTGGCGGGCGGGCTCGAAGGCGCGTGGGCGCCGGAGTGGTACGCCGACGCGGCGGGGCGGGTCGCCATCATCGTGTCGCTGACCTGGGGGCACGGTTTCACCCCGCATCTCCTCATCCCGCTCGATGCCGGGCTCACCACCTGGGCGCCGCCGGTGCCCATGCTCGGACTCGGTCCCGCCCGGCCCGGCTCGCTCGGCCATATCGACACCACACTCGTCCGCCTGGACGGCCGACTGTTCGCCTTCGTGAAGAACGAGGACACCAAGCTGATCGAACTCGCCGTCGCCGACCGGCCCGTCGGGCCGTACCGCGTCATCGCGACAGGCGACTGGGCAGGCTGGGGTGGCCCACGGGAGGGCCAGTCGGTCGTCCGCCTCCCCGACGGCGGGCATCGCATCTACCTCGACGCCTATACCGAGGGCCGCTACTACTTCAGCGACAGCTACGACGGGTTCCGCACGTGGTCACCGCGGACCGAACTGCCTGGTCTGTCGGGCGTCGTCCGGCACGGCACGGTCCTGACCGAGTTCAGCTCGCTGATCTGAACTAAAACCCCATTACTCCAGGGGCACCTGGTTTAGGTTGTGATCCGGAACAAATTTGAAAGTGAGCTTCTTCACACCTCCCAGTTGTGAAGAAGTAATATTTCAGAAAACTCTCAGAGTTATAGACTCGGGATAGCCCAGGGTTCGCCAGCTACATCCGGTGCGGGATCCAGAGCAACACCCGGTGACGCGCCCGCGATCACCGAATCCCCTTCGCGCCGTTCTCGGCTTGCACTCCCATGAGGTGACCCGCCATGGAATACACCCATCTCTCCGAATTCCGGATCCGCTGCGGCGACCTGGTGATCTGGACCCCCGAACTCACCTCCGCCGGCGCCTGGCGCGACGACGAACGTCCCCTCGCGAGCGTCCACGAGCAGTACCTCGGCTTCCTCGATCCCGAGGACGCCCGGCCGGGCCGCGGCCGCTGGATCGGCACCATCTTCGAGATGGATGCCCCCCTCGACGCCGACGCCTGGGCCACCACCCTGCGGCTGTGGCACGACCGCCACGAGGGTTTCCGCACCACCGTCGCCCCCACCGGTGACGGCGGCTACCACCGCGTGACCACCGCCCCCGGTACCGTCGGTATCACCGGCGCCGCGGTCACCGATCTCTCCGACGGCGACGACATCAACGAATACCTCTGCGACGCACTGGAATTGCGTCTGTCGGGGTTGACGTGGCCGCACCTGCTGGTGGCCACGGTAGCCCACGACACCGACGATTTCACCGTCCTGGTCGGCGCCGACCACTCGGTGCTCGATGCCTACTCCCAAGCCGTGCTCATCCTCGAGCTCCGCACCCTCTACACCGCGGTCACCACCGGCGGGGAGATCCGCGACTCGGCCACCTTCGGCAGCCCGGCCGACTACGCCGTGATCGAGCGCGCGGCCGCCGAGGAACTCGACCTCGACTCCCCCGCCGTCGCGGTCTGGCGCGAATTCCTCGGCGCACCGGGCTCGCCCATGCCCCGCTTCGGTGCCGACCAGGTCGCCGTCCTCGACGGTGAGCACGCCCAGCCCAGCGTCTCGCGCACGCTCATCGGCATCGAACAGCTCGAGGAAATCGAGGCGGCGCTCGATCGGCTCAAGCACCGGCTTTCGGTGACCGTGTTCGCCGCGCTGGCGATGGCCTCCCGGGAGACCTTCGGCGATGACCGGTTCCGCACGGTCATGCCGATCGCGACCCGGCCCGACCTCACCTGGCTCGAGTCGATGGGCTGGTTCGTCAATGTCGTCCCGGTCGACGTCACCCTGCCCCCCGGCGCGGACATGACCGTCGCGCTGCACGAGACCCGCGCCTCGCTCAAGCGTGCTCACCTGTGCAACGACGCATCCTGGGGCCGGTCCCTGGCGATGGTCGGCGCGGTGGAGGGCCCGACCTACGGTGCCTCCTTCCTCGACATCCGCATGCTGCCCGACTACGAATTGGTCGCCGACCTGCGTGGACGTACCTTGCGCGCGGTGTCGTACTCCACCGAAGAGGTGTACTTCTGGGTGGTGCGCGGCCCCGACGGCCTCTACGTCTCCACCCGGCACCCCGCAGGCCTGCCCGGTGAGGTGATGGAACGCTTCCTCACCGAGTTCGCCAGGGCCATGTACGCGGTGACCCTGGTCCCCGGCGAGACCACACCGGTCACCGACACCGCGGCAGCACTGAGCGCGGGCTGAGAATGCGTGCACTGCTGGCCTTCACCGGGAGCCGGGGCGACGCCCAGCCCGGCATTCTCCTGGCCCGCGAGCTGCTGGCTCGCGGGCACTCGGTGACGCTCGCGCTGTCCCCCAATCTCGTCGACTTCGCCACCGCGCACGGCATCGCCGCCGTCGGTTTCGGCCGCGACAGCGCCGAGCTGCTGCGCACCCAGCACGACGATCACCGTTTCCGTAGTCCGAATCCGCGTCAGCGGGTGCGTGCGGTGCTGGATCTGCAGCGGCGCGGGGTCGTCGAGGCGGTGCGTGACCTGCTGGTTCTCGCACCTGGTCACGATGTGCTCGTGACGGGGATGGCAGGCGAGGAAGCGGCCGAGAAGGCCGCGCGGCGCGTCGGATTGCCCCTAGCAGCAGTGCACTTCTTTCCGATCCATCCGAACCGGTCGGTGCCGGTCGTGCCCACCGCGTGGGGCGGCCGGATTCCCGGGGCACTCAACCGGCGGATCTGGTCGGGCCTGCGCTGGGCACGTGATGCCGCGCTGGAACAGCCGCTCTCGGAGTTCGGGATCGTCGAACATCGGCTGCCCGACCGGGTTTCGATCCAGGCCTACGACGTCGACCTGTTTCCCGGACTGGCCGCCGAGCTACCGGATCGACACCCGGTGACCGGATTCGCCGTCGATGCCGACGGATTCCTCAGCGCTCCACCCGATCCCGCGCTGGCCGCGTGGCTCGGCGCCGGTTCGGCACCGATCTATGTCGGCTTCGGTTCGATGGCGGTCGACGATCCGGCCGCGCTGGTGGCGATGTTGCGTACGGTCTGCGCACGCCGCGGGCGCAGGCTGCTGCTGGCCGCGGGGTGGGCGGGCATCGAACCCGTCCTGTCCCCCGAGATGGCTGTCGTCGAGCAAGTCGACCATGCGTCGGTCTTCCCGCGTTGTCTGGCCGCGGTACACCACGGCGGCGCGGGCACCACCGCCGCCGCACTGAGAGCCGGTGTCCCACAGGTGATCTGCGCGATCCAGGCCGACCAGCCGTACTGGGGCAGGGCGCTGGCACGGCTCGGCCTGGCAGGCACCGTGCGCGCCGCCGATCTCACCGAGACCGAGCTCACCACCCTGCTCGACCGAGTCGCCGACCCGAACGTGGTGTCGCGGGCAGCCGACTATGCGGGCCGGTTCGCGGAAACCGGGGTGGCACGTGCCGCCGACGAGGTGGAATCCCTTGTCCCCCTGTCGTTCCCGACTCCTGTTTCCATCCATGCCGGGAGGCCGCAGTGAGCACCGAAATCGCCGTCCGCACCAGCGGACTCGGTAAGTCCTACGGCGATTTCACCGCCGTCGGCAGCGTCGACCTCAGTATCGCGGCCGGATCGGTGTTCGCGATGCTCGGCCCCAACGGTGCGGGCAAGACCACCACCGTCCGCATGCTCGCGACGCTGATGCGACCGGATCGGGGCAGCGCCGAGGTGTTCGGTTACGACATCGTGCGCGAGGCGACCGCGGTGCGCTCGATGATCGGCCTCACCGGTCAGTACGCCTCCGTCGACGAAACCCTCACCGCCGGTGAGAATTTGCGCCTGTTCGGCCGGCTGCTCGGTCTGTCGCGGCGTGCTGCCGCCGGCCGGGCCGACGAACTCCTAGAGGAGTTCGAGCTCTCAGCCGTCGCGCGCCGCAGCGTCAGCGCGTTCTCCGGCGGCATGCGACGTCGCCTCGATCTGGCCGCGACGCTGATCACGGTGCCCCCGCTGATCTTCCTCGACGAGCCGACCACCGGCCTCGATCCGCATACCCGCGACCGCATGTGGGGCATCGTGCGCGGACTGGTCGCCCGCGGTGCCACCGTACTGCTCACCACCCAGTACCTCGAGGAAGCCGACGCACTCGCCGACCGGATCGCGGTCATCGACCGTGGCACGCTCGTCGCCGACGGCACACCCGCCGAACTCAAGTCCTCCATCGGCGAGCAGGTGCTGCGCCTGGACATCCCCGACACCGCCGACCTGCGCCGAGCCGAGGCGCTGATCCAGGAGATCACCGGCGAAGTGCCGGAAGGTTCGTCGACGGGGACGTTGACGGTCACGTTGCACGACGTCGCGCGCGGCGCCGACATCGTCGCCGCCTGCCGCGACGAGGGCATCACCCTGCGCGGTTTCGCGGTGGACCGGCCCGATCTCAACGAGGTGTTCCTGTCGCTGACCGGACACGCGCGCACCGTGGACGCGGCATGACGACCCTTCGCGAAAGTTCGAGTACCACCATGACTCTCACCACCGAGAAGCCGAAGCAAGTGGTGCGCAAGCCACGCGTGACCCGGGTCAGCCCGCTTGCGGCGCTGCGTCATTCGCTGATGATGGCGTGGCGCGGCCTGCTCACCTTCCGGCACAGCCCGCAACTGCTCTACGACGCCCTTCTGCTGCCGATCGTCGGCCCGGTGCTGTTCGGCAGTATCTTCGGCACCGCCATCGCGGGCAGCATGACGGCGTACCTGCCGATCATGATCCCCGGCGTGCTCGTCCAGATCGTGCTCACGTCCTCGGTCGCCACCGGCGTGCAGCTGTCCGAGGACATCCACTCGGGGGTCTTCGACCGTTTCGTCGCCATGCCGATCGCCCGATCCGCCCCGGTAGCCGGAGCATTGCTGGCCGGGGCGGTGCGCTACCTGATCGCGGCGACCACCGTCGTGATCGTCGGGTTCTGTATGGGCTACCGGCCCGAGCACACCGCCGGATTCCTGGCCGGTGCGGTGTTGGTCGTGTTCGCGACCACCGCGATCAGTTGGCTGTTCGCGTTCATCGGTGCCACCATCGCCCGCCCCGCCGCCGTGCAGGGCATGTCCATGCTGGTGCTCACCTTCCTCGGCTTCGCCTCCAATGCCCTGGTACCCGAGGAATCCATGCCGACCTGGATGCAGCACGTCTCCGACCTGAACCCGGTGTCCTACCTGGTCTCCGCGGTGCGCACCCTCGCCGCGGACGGCACCGTCGGCGCCGATGCCTGGTGGTCACTGGTCGCTTCGGTCGTCGTTGTCGCCGTCTTCGCGCCGCTGACGGTGCGCACTCTCCGTTCCCGCTAGGAGTCCTCAGATGACTGTCATCTCCCCCGCAGTCGCGGTAACCACCGAGCTCAACCGGATCACCGCCGACGACGACCTGTTCTTCAAACTGCACACTCTCTACCCGAACGCCCTGGTCAACCAGCTGGCCTACCGCTTCGACACGGTGCTGAGCCGAGAACTGCTCGCGGACTGGCACGCGCATCTGGCGACCGGGTTCATCGCGCGGCGGGTCCGCACCACCCGTTTCCCGATCGCCCGCGCGCACTGGGAGCCCGCCACCGAATCGCTGCCGCTGCGCTGGTCGGACACGCCGATTCCCGAGGACCGGATTCTCGACTGGTTCCTCGAGCAGGCCGCCGTCGAATTCGACCCCGAGCGCGGACTGGTGTGGCAACTCGCGGGCGCGCCTGCCGAGTCCGGTGGCACCGTGGTCACCCTGGTCGCCTCGCACGTGGCGTGCGACGGCGGCGCCATGATGCACGCGATCGTCGATTCCCTCGACCGGCTCAACCGCGGTGAGACACCCGACCGCCTCGCCAGCGCGGGCAGGCTCGTCGGCCCGGTGGCCGGCACGGGACGCTTCGCCGCCGACCTCGCCGATGCCCGCGGCCAGCTCGGCGCCGTCGCCCGTGGCGTGCGTGCGGCACGCCGGTCCCGCGGGGTCAGCGAACCGGCTCGCAATCCACGCCCGGCCGCGCCGCGGTTGCCGCATGCCGACACCTGGCAGGCCGCCGAGTCCATCGTCCAGCTCGATCTCGCCGAGTGGGATGCCGTCGCCGCCGCGCACGGTGGAACCACCAACGGCCTGCTGATCGGCGTCGCTGTCGGGCTGCTCGGTCGTAGTGGCCGCGTCACCGACGGTGCCGAGGTGCGCGTCGACATACCGCATTCGATGCGCGAGGCCGACGATCCGCGCGCCAACGCCACCACCGGGCTGCCGATCAGCGTCGGCTACCGCGCGGGTGAACGCGCCGATCTGCCCGCGGTCCGCGCCGCGCTCAAAGCGGCGGGCCTGGCCTACGGCAATCCCGAGACCATCCCACCGATCCAGCACCTGCAACCGGTGCAGATGCTGTTGCCGAAGGTGGTGCTGCACAAGTTCGCCCGGACCGCCAAGGCGCCGGAATGCTTGTGCACCAACATGGGTCGCACAGCACAGAACATCGCGGTCCTCGGCTCGCACCGCGCGCGCGACGTCATCATGCGCCCGGTGGTCAATCCCGGCCCGGTCGAGTTGTTCCGTCAGGTAGAGGTCGGCGTCAATCTCGCCTTCTCCTGCGACGACGACACCGTGACACTCGTGGTCACCGGCGGTGACCCCGACCGTTTCCCGACCCGGGCCGCGCTGCGCGAGCTACTGGCCGCCGAGTTCGCCGACTGGGGGCTGACGCCGCGGTTCTGGTAAGCGACTAGGAGGCTTCCTCGACGAATTCGGCTGCGTCCTCGACCTTTTCGATGCGCAGGGCGAACCGGAATCCGCACGACGCCTCCAGTGAGGCCGAACCTCGCTGCGGACGGTTGCGCACCTCGATCCTGACATCGATGTCGTCGAAGCCGACGTGGAACCGATCCGCCATCCACAGTTCGGTGTGCCATGCCGTCTGCCCGGCGAGGAGGTCACCCGCGCCGGGACGGAACTCGCCGCGCCGCACACAGATCGGCGTGTGCCCATCGGTATCGGGCGCCAGATACAGCACCACGGGGCCGTGCATCTCGAGCAGCAGCCGCAGCACGCGCAGGGCATCATCGCTGGCTTCGACCGCACGGTGACGATGCCCTTCCTTGCGGCCGTGGGGATGTCGAACCATAGTGCGCTCCTCGCAGTTTTCTCGACGGTGATCATGCTCGGAGCACACTATGGTTGCGAAAGGTTGGTCCAGGGTTGGTATCGAGCCAACCTTGCGAAGATCACTCCCGGCCGCGGAATCGGATCGCGTCCCCGGCGTTGACTACTGATATGGCACTCGAATCGGTTCGCTTCTCGATCCTGGACCGCTCGCGCGTACGGCGCGGGCAGGACCACGCCGACGCCCTGCGCGAGACCGTAGCCTTCGCGGTGCTCGCCGAACAGTGGGGCTACCACCGGTTCTGGGTCGCCGAGCATCACAGCGTTCCCGGTGTCGCCGGAACCGCGCCGACCGTGCTCGCGGCGGCGGTAGCGGCGGCCACCTCACGAATCCGCGTCGGCACCGGTGGGGTGATGCTGCCCAATCATCAGCCACTCGTCGTCGCCGAGCAGTTCGGCGTGCTCGCCTCGCTGTTCCCCGGACGCGTCGACATGGGCCTCGGCCGTTCGGTCGGATTCACCGACGGCGTCCGCCGCGCGCTCGGCCACGGTCTCGACGATGCCGACGATGTCGACGCGCGCCTCGACGAGGTCCTCGACTACTTCGAGACAGGCAGAGCCGGCGTGCACGCCGGCTCCGCGGAAGGCGCCGACGTCCCCGCGTTTCTGCTCGCCACCGGTTCCGGCGCCGAGCGCGCCGCACGATTCGGGCTACCCCTGGTGATCGCCCCGATCGCGGGCAGCAAGGCCATGGTGGCGGCGATCGAGCGGTACCGCGCCCTGTTCCAGCCCTCAGGGCAAGCCCAACGACCTTATGTCGTCGTCGCCGCGACGGTGGTGATCGCGGACTCGACCCAGCAGGCACATCGACTCCTCCTCCCCGAGGCGTGGGCGAGTGCCTACTCCCGCACACACGGCGAGTTTCCCGCGCTGATCCCACCCTCGGAGATCGACCCGGCGACGATGACCGACCGGCAGCGCCACCTCTTCGAACAGGCGCTCGGCAACCAGATCCACGGCACCGAGGACCAGGTGGCAGAAGCATTGGAGAACCTGGTGAGCCGCACCGACGCCGACGAAATCCTCGTCCACACCAGCACATTCGATCGTGCGGCGCGGATGGATTCGCACCGGCGGCTGGCCCGCATCATCGGCCTGGACAGTTAGCCCCGTCGACAGATTTCGCGCGAGCACTTCTGCTCCGAAAACAAACCCGCTCGTCCGCCAATTCATTCGACGGCGTAAATGATCGTGAGGTCACTCACTACGCGAGCATCATCACGCAGCACAGCACCGCCGCGTCGACGGCCGTGCGACCGATAGCCTGACCTTTCCAGCGCGCTCACGAAGGCCGCTTTTCCTGGCAGTATGCGTGATCTACCCGGATTGCCACCGTTACCGTAACCCTTTGTCACACAAATGAAATCGACTCGAGTGCGCTAGATCACTGCGCACAGCGTGTGTGCACGAGGCCGGTAGGGTTCGATTTCACCGGCGATGAGAAATCGTCCGGGCCACCATTCTTCGACCGCATCCGGGAGCTCACGTGTCGCATTCGCGTTTCGAATCCATCGGGGCATATCTTCCGTCGAACATCTTGTCCACCACCGAATTGATCTCTCGGCTGAAAACGCCACCGGCATTCGATCTGGAGGCCATCACCGGCATCAAAGAACGTCGTGTGCGCGATACCCGACCGGAATCGCTCGAGGATTCGTTCACCCTTGCCCTCAACGCCGCGCAGGACTGCCTCGCGCGATCGCGCTACGCGCCGGGCGAGCTGGAGGTGATCATCTCCTGTTCGATCACCCGCAGCAACGACGGCACCCGCATGTTCATGGAGCCCTCGTTCGCGTCGACGATCGCCAAGGAGCTCGGCGCCGAGCAGGCCATCACCTTCGACGTCTCCAACGCGTGCGCCGGAATGCTCACCGGCGCCTACATTCTCGACCGGATGATCCGCTCCGGTGTGGTGCGCAACGGCATGGTGGTCAGCGGTGAGGCGATCACCCCCATCGCCGAAACCGCGGTGAACGAGATCACGGAGAAGTACGACCTGCAGTTCGCCTCGCTGTCGGTGGGCGACTCCGGGTGCGCGGTCGTGCTCGACCGCGCAGTCGACGACGCCGACAAGATCCACTACATCGAATTGCTCACCGCCGCAGAGCATTCGCACCTGTGCCTCGGCATGCCGAGCGACAAGTCCTCGGGCGTCGCGCTCTACACCGACAACCGCAAGATGCACAACGAAGCACGGTTCCTGCTCTGGCCCGATGCCCAGCGAGACTTCCTCGAACAGCAGGGCCGCGACTTCGCCGGTGAGCAGTTCGACTACATCATCCATCATCAGTTCGGCGCGGCCGCTGTGCCGTATATGAACGCAGTGGGTGCCCGTGAGTTCGGTGCCGCGATGCCCCCGGACCTGAATGTGATCGAGAAGTACGGAAACACTTCGACCACTTCACATTTCATCGTGCTGCACGATCAGCTCGCCGACGACAACATCGCGGCGGGATCGAAACTGCTCATGGTTCCGGCCGCGTCCGGCGTAGTAGCGGGCTTTCTGTCCACCACCATCTCCTCCCTGAAGGTCTGAGGTTTTCGCTATGGGCATCCGTCTCCGATCCGCCGCCATCTCCTACCCGAAGTTCTGAGGTTCGCCATGGGCATCCGTATCCGATCCACCGGAACCAGCAGGTCAACCGATACCAACAGCGTCGTCGAGCACAGCGGGCGCGCCGCCCGGCAGTGCCTAGAACAGGCCGGCGTCCGCCCCGACCAGGTCGGCGTGCTGATCAACACCGGGGTCTTCCGTGACTCGAACACCGTCGAACCGGCGGTGTCGGCACTGATCCAGAAGGCAGCGGGCATCGGGCTCGACTACACCAGGACCGATTCGCGGACATTCTCGTTCGACCTGATGAACGGCGCGGTCGGCGTCGTCAATGCCGTCCAGGTGGCCAGCTCGGTGTTGGCTACCGGCAGTACCGAGCACGTCCTGATCGTCGCGGGCGACACCCATCCCTCGTTGACCCGCTCCAGCGCTGACGCCGAATTCCCTTACGCCACCGCAGGTTCCGCGCTGCTGCTCGAGCAGGTAGACGGCCCCGAAGGCTTCGGCCCGGTGCACACCGCGACCGCGCCCGGCACCCCCGCGGCGCAGGCCTACGTCGACACCGCCACCATGGGCACCGTCGGCCGCACACTGATGACGATCGAACGCGACGCCGACTTCGAGGACCGAATCCTCACGGTCGCCACCGAAGTCGCGCAGTCCGCGCTCGCCGACCTCGACGGCGCCTCCGTCGCGTTGATCGCCTCCACCCCGAGCCCGCACTTCCCCAAGCGGCTCGCCGACGCGCTCGGCATCGACCAGGACGCGGTGCGGGTGCCCGACCTGTCCGACGGCGACCCCCACACTGCCGCGCTGCCGCTGGCCTATGCCCGCGCGAACGCTGAGGGCACTCTCGCCGGCTACACCCACGTGCTGTTCGTCGCGGCGGGGGCGGGCCCGTCCGCCGCCGCGACGCTGTACCGACTACCCGCGGAGACCACCGCGTGACGACGGCGACCTACTGGCAGACCATCGACCGATTCCGGGAACTCGCGCGCGAGGAGCCCGACCGCGAGGCGGTCATCCATCCCGACGGCAATACTGCCGACGGGCTACCCGGCTACCGCAGCATCTCCTACCGCGATCTCGATCGCTGGTCCGACGCCATCGCCGAACATCTCACCGGCTCCGGGGTAGGTAGCGGCACCCGCACCATCGTGCTCGTGCTGCCCAGCGCACAGCTGTACGCGATCCTGTTCGCGCTGTTGAAGATCGGCGCCGTGCCGGTGGTGATCGATCCGGGCATGGGCGTGCGCCGGATGGTGCACTGCCTGCGCGCCGTCGAAGCGGAGGCGTTCATCGGCATCCCGCAGGCGCACGCCCTGCGGGTGCTGTTTCCGCGCAGCTTCCGGCGGGTCCGCACCACGCTCACCGTGGGGCGCCGCTGGTTCTGGGGTGGACCGACGCTGGATTCGTGGCGCCGCACCCCCACCGAGGCGCTGCCCGAGCGAGTGCCCGCCGATCCGGACGAGTTGCTGATCATCGGCTTCACCACGGGCAGTACCGGTCCCGCCAAAGCCGTCGAACTGACCCACGGCAATCTCGCCGCCATGGTGGAACAGGTGCACACAGCCCGCGGGCACACCCCACCCGACACCTCCCTCGTGACACTGCCACTGGTCGGCGTCCTCGACCTGCTCCTCGGGTCGCGCTGTGTGTTGCCACCGCTGATTCCGAGCAAAGTCGGCTCCACTGATCCGGCACACGTGGTCGATGCGATCCAGCGGTTCGGCGTGCGCACCATGTTCGCCTCGCCCGCGGTCCTCATTCCACTGCTGGCACGGTTGCGCGCGCATCCGGTCGAGGTGAAGTCGCTGGCCAGCATCTTCTCCGGCGGTGCTCCCGTTCCGCTCTGGTGTATCGCCGGATTGCGCGAAGTCTTACGACCCGACGTGGAGATCTACGCCGGATACGGCTCGACCGAGGCCTTGCCCATGTCGACCATCGAATCGCGGGAGTTGCTCGCCGGCCTGGTCGAACGAGCCAAGAGCGGCGAGGGCACCTGTATCGGACGACCCACCGATCGAGTGCGGGTTCGACTGCTGGCCATCACCGATGACCCGGTCGCGACCTGGGACGACACCGAACCACTCGGCGCAGGGGAGGTCGGCGAGATCGTGGTCGCGGGCCCGAATGTGAGTACGCGCTACTACTGGCCCGCGCACGCCAATACCGCGGGCAAGATCACCGACGGTGAGCAGATCTGGCATCGCACCGGCGATCTGGGATGGCTCGACGAGCAGGGTCGAATCTGGTTCTGCGGGCGCAAGAGTCAACGGATCACCACCGCGCAGGGCCCGATGTTCACCGTGCAGGTCGAACAGGTCTTCAACGCGGTGACCGGAGTCTCGCGCACGGCACTGGTCGGCGTCGGCGCCCCCGGCACCCAGCGACCGGTTCTGTGCGTGGAGCTCGAGACCGGCGCCGATGGCGTGGCCGCACTCACCCGATTGCGCACGCGTGCAGCTGAATTCGACACCATCGCCCCGATCGCGGAGTTCCTCGTGCATCCGCGCTTCCCCGTCGATATCCGGCACAACGCCAAGATCGGCCGCGAACAACTCGCCCGCTGGGCCACGAAGAAACTGGACTCGCGACGATGAAGATCCTGGTCACCGGTGCGTCCGGATTCCTCGGCGGCGCCATCGTGCGCGCGCTGATCGCCGAGGGCACCCACGACGTCTCGATCCTGGTGCGGCGCACCAGCGTTCTCGACGATCTCGGCCCCGCCGCGGAGCTCGTCACGCTCGTCTACGGCGATCTCGCCGACGCGGCCTCGCTGAGCAGAGCCGCCAGCGGCATCGACGTGGTGATCCACAGCGCCGCGCGGGTCGACGAACGCGGCACCAGGGACCGTTTCTGGACCGAGAACGTCCGCGCCACCGAACTGCTCCTCGACGCGGCACGACGAGCCGGCGCGGGCCGCTTCGTCTTCATCTCGAGTCCGAGCGCCCTGATGGAACGTGACGGCGGCGATCAGGTCGACGTGGACGAGTCGCTGCCGTATCCGAGCCGCTACCTCAATCACTACTCCGAAACCAAGGCCGCCGCCGAACGTGCCGTACTCGCCGCTGACACACCGGAATTCACGACGGTGGCGCTGCGGCCGAGGGCGATCTGGGGCGCGGGTGACCGATCGGGGCCGATCGTGCGGCTGCTCGACCGGACCGCCGCGGGCTCGCTGCCCGACCTGTCCTACGGCCGCACCGTCGAGGCCTCACTGTGTCACGTGGACAACATCGTTCACGCCTGTCTGCTGGCGGTGACCTCGGACGCGGTGGGCGGCAAGGCCTACTTCATCGCCGATGCCGAAAAGACCGATGTCTGGGGATTCCTCGGTGCGGTTGCCACCCGGCTGGGACTGCAGGCACCCACCCGCCGGCCGAATCCCCGTGCACTCGCCGCCGTGGTCGCGACGATCGAAACCGTGTGGCGCATACCGGCTGTGGCGAATCGCTGGTCACCGCCATTGTCGCGCTACGCCGTCGCTTTGATGACGCGCACCGCCACCTATGACACCAGCGCGGCCCGCCGCGATCTCGGCTACGCGCCGGTGATCGACCGCGATGCCGGGTTGAACGGATTCCTGTCGTGGCTCGACGACCAGGGCGGCATCGAGGTCCTCGCCGAGAACCTCCGGTAGTTCGCGCACTCGCGATCACCGTCGCGCTCGCCATCGAGGAATACCGGTGGACCGCGAACCTGCGTCGAGGGCTGCGCCACCTCCTTCGCGACCGACACCCCTAGGAGCTTCAAGATGAACGGCAGCAAGGCATTTCGTCGCCCTGTGTCGACAACCGAGCGGATGTACTTCCCCATGCGGGAGCTGGCACCGCCCTTTCTCATGCAACTGGTGGTTCCCGGTTCGGGCAACATCGCCCCGGAGGCATTGCGCCAGGCGGTAATCATGGCCGCGGACGCGACTCCCGGCGCGCGGCTGCGACGGCACGGCGCCGAGTGGATCGACAGCGGGATCGCCCCGGCCGTGCGCGTGGTGGACGGCCATCGACTGAGCTACCCCGCCCTCGAGGCCGATCCCGTCCTCACCAGTGGGATCGGGCCGACACCCGATGCCACCGTCGAGGTGCTCCTGCTCACCGGCGCGCCGACGACGCTGATCTTCCGTGTCTTCCACGGCGTGATGGACGGCATCGGCATGGTGGCATGGGTGACGAACGTGCTGCGCGCACTACGTGGCGAGGATCCCGTTCCCCAGCCCGATCCGGTCGCCGACCAGGAACTCGTGGCGAAGGTGGGCGCTCCCGGCAGGCCGACCCCGATGATTCCGCGCTACCGCAGCGCCGTCGGCCGAGGTCGACAGCACCGCGACCTCGCACCGCATCTACTCCGCCACCGCCGCATCGAGGCCGCCGGTCCCGGCGCGCTGGCCCGGGTCTGTGCCTTGCTGGCCGCCGAAACCCCGGGCACCTCGCGCATCATGATGCCCGTCGACCTGCGTCGCCACGACCCCACGCTGCGCTCCACCGCCAACCTCGCGCTCCCACTGTTCCTCGATATCGAACCCGGACGCGACTGGACCGCGATCAAGGACCAGATCAAGACGGGACTGCGCGAACGGCGCGAGCTGAATCAACTGGCCAGCACCCGCATCACGCTGGTGCCCGACCCGGTCAACCGCGGCGTGCTGCGCACCACGAACTGGCTCGGTGCCCGCCTCGGCCGAAACCTGGCCTCCGCCACCGTGTCCCACATGGGTCGCTTCACCGCCGAGGACCTCGCGGTCCCCGGCTTCCGTCCGACCGGGCTGTTCGTCCTCCCGCAGCACAGCGTCGCCATGCCCCTGCTGTTCGGGCTGACCGAATTCGACGGTCACACCGACCTGACCGTGTCGGCACGCAACGGCGCCGGTATCGAAGCCCGCCTCGAAGCCCTTCTCGACCGCATCGTCGCCATGCTCGAGCTAGCCGGGTAACCCCGGTACCAGCGCATTGACGGCTACCGCGACTATCGTGGAGCCGTGGGCATCATGGGCGAGCTGTTTCCGGGCAAGAAGCTGCAGAACGAGGGCAGCGGCGACAGCGACGGCCAATCCCACGAACCCCGCCTCGACGTCGACCTCGACGCCGGTGTAATCCGGGTCTCCGGTCCCGTCGGGCCGACCGAACTCGACTGACCCGAATCGGGCCCCTTTTCGCTCACCCCTGCGCGCAATCATTGTGCCCGCGGGCTCTGGTCGCGATAGTTCTCGGCACGTCGTCGAGCAGGAGGCCACCATGACCGCCACCGAACCACCACGTTCCGGCGCGCAGGCCGTCGACCGAGCCGTCTTCGTGTTGAACTGCTTCCAGGGTGGGGATCCGGAACTGTCGCTCAGCGAGCTCGCGCAGCGGGCGGGGTTTCCGGTGAGTACCACGTTCCGGCTGGCGCAGGCACTGGTGCGTGGCCGGTTGCTCGAACAGGATCCGGCGACGGATCGCTACCGGATCGGGCACGGTCTGGCCTGCCTGGCGCGACCCACGCTGTCGCGGCTCGGGTTGGATGCCGCGGCGCCCCACCTGTACGCGCTGGCGGCGGGCATCAAGATCACCGTCAGTCTCAGCGTTCCCGACGCGGACGAGGCACTCACGCTCTTCCAGGCGCGGCCACCGATCCACTTCTGCCACAACCAGATTCCGCAGGAGCGCCGGCCGTTGCGGGCCAGTGCCGTCGGTCACGCACTGCTCGCCCACACCACCGCCGCCTACGGCGCGCTGTTCGACACGGTCCGCCGGCGCGGGTTCGCCGTCGAGGAGATCGACAGCGAGGAGCCGATCCGCGCGATCGCGGTCCCCGTGCTCGGACCGGACAAGCAGGTGTGGGGCGCGCTCGGTGTGCAGGCACGCGCGGTGCGCCTCGATCACGATCTCGTGCGCGCGGTCATTCCCGCCATGCACCGGATAGCGGTGCGCATCGGCCCGTATTTCCACACCGCGGCCGCTGGTGACGGATTCGGCGCAGCATGATTTTCACGATGTGGAAACAGTATTGCCGAGCCGATATCACCAAGCGCACTATGTAATCCGATGCGACGTCGAAAAGATGTCGCACCCGGCACCGAAAGTCCCGACATGATCGAATCCCCCGCGCTCGTCCGCCGTCGAACGGTGGACTTGATGCGCCTGTCCCCCGGATCCTGTCGCAGCTGATGTAGCGGCGACATTCCTTCCGTCGCCGAACTCCTCTTTCTGATACCCGCTGATCCGCCCCTGCGTGCGGATCGTCGCGGCGTGCGCACACAGCCCGCCGCGCGGTCCCGCGCGCCGTCGAAAGAATTCGCGAAACATGTTCTCCCATAATCTCCGGCGACGCCCGCTGCGTGCGCTCGCCGCCGCGCTCGTCGCACCCGCCGTCCTCGCGGTCGTCACCGCGTGCGGCGGTTCCGATGCGGCGACGACCGCCGACGGCAAGACCGTGCTGCGCTATCAGGGACAGACCGGACAGGTCACCCCCTACGAACTCGCCGATCACCTCGGCTACTTCAGCAAGATCAGCCTCCAGTGGGAAGGCGATACCACCAGCGGCCCCGCCAATATCCAGGCGGCGGCCACCAAGCAGATCGAATTCGGCAGCGCGTTCAACGGCGCGGTGGTCAAGCTCGCCGCAGGCGGTGCGCCCGTGCGATCGGTGCTGAGTTCCTATGGCTCCGACGCGAAATCGTTCACCGGCTATTTCGTCCGCGACGAGGCGGGTATCACCGGCGCACGTGACCTGATCGGTAAGAAGGTCGGCGTCAATACCCTTGGCGCACATCATGAATTCGTCACTCGTGAATGGCTGCACCAGCAAGGTTTGAGCGAGGCCGAGATCAAGCAGGTCCAGCTGATCGTGGTGCCACCGGTCAATACCGAGGAAGCGCTGCGCAGCGGGCAGATCGACGTCGGTGCGCTCGGTGGCGTGTACCGCGAGACCGCGGTGCCGCGCGGTGGCCTGCACCCGCTGTTCACCGACAAGGACATTTTCGGGGAATTCGATTACGGCACTTATGTTTTCCGCAAGGACTACATCGCCCAGAATTCCGAGGCCGTCAAGGATTTCGTGCAGGGCACCGCGCGGGCGACCCGATGGCTGCAGCTCACACCACGCGATGAGGTCGTGGCGAAGTTCACCGAGATCATCAACAAGCGCGGCCGCAACGAGAACCTGAAGCTGCTCGACTACTGGCGCAGCCTCGGCATCCCGGTGGCCGGTGCCGTGATCGCGGACAAGGAAATCCAGATCTGGATCGACTGGCTCGAACGCAACGGTGAAGTGCCCAAGGGCAAGGTCGCCGCCGGGGAACTGTTCACCAACGAGTTCAATCCCTACGCCAACGGCACCTATCAGCCCGCGAGCGGCCCGACCGGAGAGGTGGTGGCCGCGAAATGACCGGCACCCCAGCGAAACTCGCCTTGCGATCGGTGGGCAAGCAGTTCGCCGTGCGCGGCGCCGCCGAGAAGTTCACCGCGATCGACGACATCTCGATCGAGGTCGGCGCGGGCGAATTCCTCGTCCTCGTCGGGCCGAGCGGCTCGGGCAAGTCCACCCTGCTCGATCTGCTCGGCGGCCTGAGCAAGCCCAGCTCCGGGCAGATCCTCCTGGATGGCGCCCCGATCACCGGTCCCGGCCTCGACCGCGGCGTGGTGTTCCAGCAGTACGCACTGCTGCCGTGGCGCACCGCCCGCACCAATATCCAGTTCGGGCTCGAGGCCAAGGGCATCGCCCGCAAGGAACGCAAGGCGATCGCCGAGCACTACCTGGAACTGGTCGGCCTCGCGGGCTTCGGCGACCGGTACCCGCACGAACTGTCCGGCGGGATGAAGCAGCGCGTGGCGATCGCCCGCAGCCTGGCCTTCGATCCCGAGGTGCTGCTGATGGACGAACCGTTCGCGGCGCTCGACGCGCAGACCAGGGAATCGCTGCAAGACGAACTGCTGCGGATCTGGCGCACGACCGGCAAGACCATCCTGTTCATCACCCACGGCATCGACGAAGCGGTGTATCTGGGCCAGCGGGTCGCGGTGCTCACCTCGCGTCCCGGCCGGGTCAAGGCCGTGATCGATATCGACATCGACCGCGGCGGCGATATCGACGTCCGCTCCAGTGAACAGTTCCGCGAGTACCGCCACCGGATCTGGACGGAACTGCAAAGCGAGGTGAGCCGGGCCCAGCGCCTCGAACTCGCCGCCGACGACAGCACGTCCGCCGCGGCGGTCGCGTCCACCGACAGGAGTCCCGCCCATGTCTAGCGCCGTCCCCCTGCTCGTCCGCCCCGTCGAGGCCGCCGCCGACGCACCCCCGCGGACACCCACCGCGGTGCCCGCTGTTCGCTCCACGCTCACCCGGGCGGCAGGCTCGGCGAGCAGCACCGTGCTCCGCATCGCCAAACCACTGCTCGCCTTCGCGCTGCTGCTCGGCGCGTGGGAGTTGGCGCCACGGTTCGGCCTGGTCGACGAGGTGTTCCTCCCACCGTTCTCCACGGTGGTACAGGCCTTCGTCGAGCTGGCGGGCAACGGCCAGCTGGCCGAACACACCTCGGCCAGCCTCACCCGGTCGGTCACCGGCTTCTCGTTCGCCCTGGTGATCGCCGTCCCGGTCGGCATCGCCATCGCCTGGTACAAGCCGATCTCGGACTTTCTGAATCCGGTGCTCGAGCTGTTCCGCAATACCGCCGCGCTGGCCCTGCTGCCGGTGTTCGTCCTCATCCTCGGTATAGGTGAGACCTCGAAGATCGCGCTGATCGGCTACGCCACCTTCTTCCCGATCCTGCTCAACACCATCACCGGTGTCCGCACCGTGGACCCACTGCTCGTGAAATCAGCGGTGTCACTGGGCTTCTCACCACTGCGGTTGTTCCAGAAGGTGATCCTGCCCGCGGCGGTCCCGTCCATCTTCACCGGCATCCGGATGGCCGCGGCGGGCTCGATCCTGGTGCTCATCGCCGCCGAGATGATCGGCGCGCGAGCCGGTTTGGGCTATCTCATCACTGCCGCGCAGCAGAACTTCCAGATTCCGCAGATGTACGCGGGGATCGTGGCGATCTCGCTGATCGGTCTCGGTTTCAATTTCGCCCTCGTCGCCCTGGAACGCCGGCTCTCCCGCTGGCGCACCGCACCGACCAACGCCTGATCAGGAGATCACCATGTCCGGCAAGACTTTCCATCTGAACGCCTTCCTGATGGGCGTGGGCCACCACGAGGCCGCGTGGCGTCATCCCCGCACCGACGAACTGCGCGTGCTCGATGTGCGGCACTTCCAGGAACTGGCGCGTATCGCCGAGCGCGGCAAGCTCGACTCGGTCTTCTTCGCCGACACCCTCGCCGTTGGCCCGCGGATCGAACGCAACACCCTCACCGTGTTCGAACCGATCACGCTGCTGTCGGCGATCGCCGCGGTCACCGAGCGGATCGGCCTGATCGCCACCGCGTCGACCAGCTACAACGAACCGTTCAATCTCGCACGCAAGTTCGCCTCGCTCGACCACATCAGCGCGGGCCGGGCCGGGTGGAACATCGTCACCTCCGGCAATGTCGACGAGGCCTACAACTTCGGGCTCGACGCGATTCCCGAGCACGCCCGCCGTTATGAACGCGCCGAGGAGTTCGTCGACGTGGCCCTGGCACTGTGGGACAGCTGGGAGGCCGAGGCGATCGTGCTCGACACCGAGACCGGCGTCTTCGCCGACCCGAGCCGGGTGCACACCCTCGACTACGCGGGCGAACGCTTCCGGGTGCGCGGCCCGCTGAACTCCCCGCGCGGGCCGCAGGGCAGGCCGCTACTGGTACAGGCCGGGTCCTCGGAATCGGGCAAGGAGTTCGCCGCCCATCGCGCCGAAGCCGTGTTCACCGCACAGCGCACCCTCGAAGAGGGCGTGCGGTTCTACCGCGATCTCAAGTCGCGATTGGCGAAATACGGTCGCGCACAGGACGACTTGAAAGTGCTGCCGGGTCTGGTGCCGTTCATCGCCGATACCGTCGAGGAGGCAAGGGCGCTCGAGCAGGAGTTCACCGACCTCATCTCGCCCGACTACGCACTGCGTCAGCTCTCGTCGATCCTCGGCGTCGACCTCACCACCCACGCGCTCGACGCACCGCTGCCGCCGCTGCCCGCCGAAAGCGAGATCGAGGGCGGCAAGAGCCGGTTCACGCTGGTCAAGGAGCTGGCCGAGACCGAGGACCTCACGGTGCGCCAGCTCATCGGCAAGCTGGGTGGCGGCCGCGGTCACCGCACCTTCGCGGGCACACCCGAACAGGTGGCCGATGAACTGCAGCGCTGGTTCGACGCGGGTGCCGCCGACGGATTCAACATCATGGCGCCCTATCTGCCCGGCGGCCTGGCGGATTTCGTGGACCGCGTGGTGCCGATCCTGCAGGAGCGCGGCCTGTTCCGCACCGACTACGAATCCACCACGCTGCGCGGTCATTACGGCCTCGCTCCGGTGGACAACCAGTTCTCCGAGCAGGATTCACGGGTGAGCGCCTGATGCGCGCCCGGCGACTCGATATCGAGTTCATGCGGGTGGTGAGCAGTTCCTGTCCGGGATGAGGACTCCCGCACCCCGGCAACAGACTTCACACGAAGGACCACCGACATGACCACCATCGAAAACCCCAGCGTCGTCACCGCTGTCGAGATCGCCCCGGTCGCAGGCCACATCGGCGCCGAGGTGAGCGGCATCGACCTGCGCGAGGAACTCACCGACACCCAGGTCGCCGAGCTCACCGCGGCGTTGCACCGGCACAAGGTGCTGTTCTTCCGCGACCAGCGGATCGGGCACACCGATCAGATCGCGTTCTCCCGCCGCTTCGGCGCCGTCACCCCGTCGCACCCCTACGATGACGACGCGCCCACCGAGCACCCGGAGATCCTGGCTGTCGACAGTCGCCTCTACGAGAAGAAGTTCGGCCGCAAGAAGTTCAGCTACACCAACCACTGGCACACCGATGTCTCGCCGCTGATCAACCCGCCCGCGGCCTCGATCCTGCGCGCCGAGATCGCACCGGAGACCGGCGGCGACACCCGGTGGACCAACCTCGCCGCGGCCTACGCCGGTCTGCCGGAATCGCTGCGCACCTTCCTCGACGGACTGCGCGCCGAACACCGTTTCGGTGGCCGGATCCCGCCGTGGGAGGCAGGCAGCGAGTATGCCCGCAAGATCGCCGACGCACCGCTGGTGACCGAACACCCGGTGGTGCGCGTCCACCCGGTCACCGGTGAACGGGTGCTGTTCGTCAACCCCGGCTTCACCACCAGGATTCTCGGCCTGACCCCACCTCAGAGCGATGCCCTGTTGCAGTTGCTGTTCGACGAGATCTCCCACCCCGCCTACACTGTCCGCTTCCGCTGGGCCCAGGGCAGCATCGCCTTCTGGGACAACCGCGCCACCGCGCACCTCGCCCCCGGCGACCTCGACCATCTCGACGTGACCCGAGTCCTCTACCGCACCACCCTCGAGGGCGATATCCCCGTCGGTGTCGACGGCCGGTCTTCCACCCCGATCGCCGGCGCGAAGTTCACCGGCGCCTGAGACCCGTTGCGGTGCCCGCACATTCGTGTCGGGCACCGCGCCAACGGCCCTCGGTGGCCACGACCCTGCGCGCAGGGAGGCGCTCGGCGGTCATCTCGCCGACCACTAAAGGGCCGCTCGGTGATCGCCCGAACCCTGTTGCAGGAGACGGTGGTCGCTCAGCTGGATCGCGCGGATGAGACCGTGCAGGCGCAGATGCGGGTGGGTCAGCCGAACTTCTTCTTGCAGTTCGACCGGCGCGGGATCGATCCGTTCACCGATCGATTCGAGATCGATCTGCTCGCCGAGGGCACGGTGCGCGGCAACGGCGGCATCGATGTGGTCGACGATGACTGTGCGACAACGGTTCCCGGCCTGTACGTGTTCGACCGCGTCGACGGCGGACTCCCGGTTATCGCCCGGCAATCCGATTGCCAGACCTGTTCCATGTGCGAGGCGTGCTGCCCGACCGATGCCCTCTACGTCGCGCCGGAGGTCACGCCGCTGCCGCCGGATACGGCGGTACCCATCGAGCACATCGGCCGATATCGCGAAAAACTCGGCTGGGGGCACGGGTGCACCGCGGGCGCACAGGTCGCGGTGGGGCCGCGGCTGCCGCACGGCGCACCGCCGCCGCGGCTCAGCTCCTGAGCAACGACGGTGTCGGGTTCCGCAACGGACCGAACAGCGGGTCGTCGAACACGCTCTGTTCGACGACCGGGTCCGGGACCCGCAGCAGGCCTGCGGTGCTGACGTCGGACCAGTCGTATCGTCCGTCCTCGCACTGCAATTCGACCATCGAGACCGCGGAGACCGTGTCGTCGAGGGCGAAGTCGGCGAACCCGTCCTCGTCGAGCGCGGTGCGAATATCGTGCACGGGGGTCGGGTGGGTCGCGTGGGCCAGCGCCAGGTAGGGGCGCAGCGGCTCACCGAAGTCGGGGATCCGTTCCCGGATCCACACGTCGGTCAGCGCGTCGGTCAGATCCGCGCGCACCCGCAGCAGTTCCGCCGAGACGGTGATCGGCAACCGGATCGACTCGGCGGTGACCTCCGGCGGCCCGAACGCGAGCTGGAACGGCGCGAGCTCGGCGAGCATTTCCTGCGCGCCGGCCACCAGCGCCGCCAGGTGCACCCCTTTGACCCCGTCGACGAAGCCGATACCCTGCACTCCGATCCGCAGCCGTGCGGCGTCGACCTGCTCGAGTCCTGGCAGGCGCGACAGGGTGGGTGCGAAGATCTCGATCAGTTTGTCGGCCACGGGCTGGCTCGGCACGATCTGCCAGTTGTAGAACGAACGACCCGGTGTCCACCCCGGACGCCACCACCAGCGGCTGGCAACGGTCATTTCGCTCGCGATCATGGTGTGCCACCTCCCGATCTCGGCCGACCAGCTGGTGAACTCCCGGCTGGCCGGTCGTCCGCCCGACACGATCGGCACCGATGCTTGCGATGCCAGTTACCTCACAGCGACGGTATTCCCGGTGGATCCGGCGGGCAACCTGGCGAGACCGATCCGTTGCGCCTTCGACGCACTACACTGACTGCCATGCCTGTTCGACGGCTGATCACGCTTTCCGCGTTCGCCCTCCTGCTTCCCTTCGCCGTTTCCGCGTGCACCATGAACGGACCCGGCACCACCTCCGAATGCACCGTGAGCGGCTGCACCGTCACCTTCGACCGTGGGGTGAGCGCGAAGGCCTCGGTCCTCGGCATCGACGCGGAACTCGTCGCCGTGAACGGTGACATGGTCACCCTGAGCATCGGTGGCCAGCAGATCACGGTCCCGGTCGGTCAGTCCCAGGCCAGCAACGGCACGAATGTGCGGGTCAGCGAGGTGACCGACGACAAGGTCGTCGTCGTCTTCGCGACCGGCCTGAACCCGAACTGATCATCCGGGCACGTTCGACCGGCGCGCCGGTTCGCTGACCACCCAGGGCGCGTTCGGTTGATCGAGGATCCAGCGCCAGCTGCCGTCCGGCTGCCTGCGCGCCACCTCCACGGTCGCACCGGTGCCACCGGGCAGACGCGACGACGTCAGCGCCAGATCGCCCGCCAGTAAGGCGGGCGCCTGGTGGCCGGGTTGGAATACCGGTCGATCGGCGACCAGTCGCGCGTACGCCGCCCGGATCTCGTCGACCCCCGTCGCGACGACCCCGTCCGGCAGCGCGAGCACCGCATCGGACTCGTACAACTCGACGAGGCCGTCCACATCACCGGCATTCAATCGCTCGACCACCAGCCGACTCAGATCTTCCGGGCGCTGCGCACGTTCTCGCACGTTCTCGGCCATCGACACCCTCCCTCGACTCGGGTTGTGCGACAACGGTAACGCCGGGGTACGACACGAATCGGGCGCGCGACCCGGGATCAGGGATGGTCGTGCATTGTCACCGCGAACCGGTACCAATTCCCGTCGTAGGGCGTGTAGACGGGCTGATATCCCCGACCGCCATGATCCGGCGGCTGAGTTCCCGGCGGGAAATAGGCCAAACCGCCGAGTATCGCCATGTCATCGATAGTGAACTGGCAGCCGCCATCGTCGGGCCTGACCCCAGTGGTGCGAATGACGCCGAACCATTCCCCCTCGGATTCCCGGCAACTGTGCGCCGCCTCGGTCATCGCTGAGGCCGACATCCACCACCCTATTTTCTCCGGCACCCCGAACCACACCAGCCCCACCCCGATGATCACCACCACCGGCGCCGCGATGACGGCCCGATACTCCCGATACCGTGCGCACCCGATCGGCGCCAGAATCATCCAGGACAGTCCGCTGGCCAACAGCGTCAGTACCGCGACAACCCAGCCGAGAAGGTCGATATGCGTCGCGTCGACCACGAGCACCACCACTATGGCCACCATCGCCGCCCCGGTGGTGATCCGCATCGCCATCGACCACCGCCGTGGCACCAGATCCGTCGTGCGCGTCCCCACCGTCGTCATCAGCCCACCCTACGGTCGACTCGCACCCTGATGGACGGCGAAACCCCCGAAGGCCAACAGCCTCCAGGGGTTTCACAGACAGATCGTGATGTCAGCCGATCACAGCGGCGGGAATCCCGACGATCCGGTCGCCATCCAGTTCCAGAACTCGGTGACGCGGTTGAGGACCAGCGCCATGATGTCGAGGGCAGTGCTTCCCATTGTCTTCCTTCACATCCGAACGAACACTTCGCGCCTTCACCATAGCAACCGGCATCGAGTGCGCAACGTTGTGATAACGGCCAGATGACGGGGACCGCGCTGGTCTCCGGTAACGACTCCGGATCGCGCTTGCCGGACATGTTCGCCGACAATCCCTGACACACCGGTCGCCATAAAACGAACGGCATAGATGAATTGTCTCAGGTGAACACGAGGGAAACGCACTTGGACGACCGGCTACCGCCAGTGTGATGGTGCCTACAAGGATCATCCCATCCGGAATGAACAAAATATCGACAGACAATCACGTACCCGATTTCACCTTCTCGAACCCCGATGCAGGACAAGCGAACCCATGATGCGATCGCGAAAACCCGCAGGCGGAAGAGTTTTGTTCAGCTAAACCGTGACCCCCGTCACGATGATGCTCTCAGCAGAATCACATATACGATCAATCGCGCCGAGGCTTGACGGAAATGTATTGCCGCCGAAGTTCAACGCATCAGGTGACACAGTGCGGTGTTCTCCTTCACTCCCGCCCTTCCGCCGCTTCGGCATGCATTCGTCACGAGGTGAACCGGTCATGGAATACACCCACCTGTCCGAATTCGAAATCCGCTCAGGCGCTTTGTCGATGTGGACGCCCGAACTCGCCGCCGACGCGTGGCGACCCGATGATCGTCCGCTGACCAGCGTGCACGCCGGATACTGCGCGAGCGTCGATCCCGCCGATCCGCTGCCCGGTCGCGGCCGCTGGATCGGCACCGTCTTCGAGATGGATGCCCCGCTCGACGGCCCCGCCTGGCGCGAGACGCTGCGGCGCTGGCACGCCAGACATGAGGGCCTGCGCACCACGGTGACCACCGCGTCCCGTGGCGAAGCGCGCAGGCTCGTCGCCGCTCCCGCCGCCGTCGACATCGCCGAACAGCCGGTAGCCGGACTCACCGACGGCACCCGGATCAACGAATTCCTCAGCGGCACACTCGAAGAGCGTCTGTCTGCGCTGGTGTGGCCGCATTGCCTCGCGGCCACGGTCGAGCACGCCGACACCGGTGATTTCACGGTGCTCGTTGCCGCCGACCACTCGGTGATGGACGCCTATTCGCAGGCCATTCTGATTCTCGAACTGCGCACCCTCTACCGCGAGGTCTCGGCGGGCGAGCAGTCGCGCGAGTCCGTCACCTTCGGCAGCGTGGCGGATTTCGCCGTACTGGAACGGGCGAGCGCGGCCGAACTGGATCCGGACTCCCCCGCGGTCGCCACCTGGCGTGAATTCCTCGCCGACGGTGCGATGCCGCGTTTCGCCCCGCATGCTCAGCGGCCTGCTCCCGCGGACCGGCCACAGCCCAGCGTGTCGCGGCGGCTGCTCGATCTCACCGAACTCGAGCAGGTCGAAGCGGTCCTCGACCTGGTGCGGCACCGGATGTCGGTCGCGGTGTTCGCCGCGTTGGCCGTGGCCAATCAGCAGCGGTTCGGCGCGGACCGGATGCGTACCGCGATGCCGATCGCGACCCGGCCTGACCTGCGCTGGATGGAGTCGATGGGCTGGTTCGTCAACGTGGTCCCGGTCGATATCGCCCTGACGGCCGACTCCGGCATCGCCGAAGCCATGGATCAGGCGCGAGCCGCGTTACGTCGTTCGCGCACCGCCAACGACGCCTCCTGGTCGCGCGTGCTCGACCTGCTCGACGTCGCCGAGACACCGCGGTTCGGCATTTCCTTCCTCGATATCCGAGTCCTGCCCGGCTACGAGTTGGTCGCCGACCTGCGCGGACGGACCTTGCGCGCGGAGTCGTACTCGCCCGACGAGGTGTTCCTATGGGTCGTGCGGGCAGCCGACGGTCTGTATGTGTCGGCCCGGTACCCGGCGGGGTTGCCCGCCGAGGTGATGGACGAGTTCCTCACCGCGTTCGGGCAGGCACTGTCGTCGATCGCTGCCGCGGTGCATGCGGATCCAGCTGTCGCCGGGCGTTCCGAGATGCAGCTGTCCGCCGCGCCGGCGCCGAGGAAGACACCGGGACCTGCCGATGCCCGAGCCCTGGGTGAGAACGCGCTCCGCGTCGCCGTGCAGGCGGGATGAGCGGATGCGGTCACTGTTGGCTTTCACCGGCAGCCGGGGAGACGCCCAACCCGGCATTCTGCTGGCTCATGCGCTGCGCGAGCGCGGTCACGACGTGACATTGGCGCTCGCGCCGAACCTCGTCGCCTTCGCCCGTGACCACGGGGTTCCCGCAGTGCCGTTCGGCCGCGATACCGCCGATCTCCTACACGCGCAGCGCACCGACCGACGCTTCATCAGCCGCGATCCACGCGCCAGGCTGCGGGCGCTGTACGACCTGCAGCGGCGCGGAGTGCCCGAGCAGATCGAGGACCTGCGTGCCCTGGCACCTGGACACGATGTGGTGGTCGCGGGAATGGCGGGTGAGGAAGCCGCCGAGTCGGTGGCGCGCGCGGTCGGACTGCCGTTCGCGGCCGTGCACTTCTTCCCGATCCAGCCGAACAGCGCGGTCCCAGTCGCACCGGTGCGCTGGGCCGGCCACCTCCCCGGATTCGTGCACCGAGCGGGTTGGTCGGTGCTGGCCCGCGCACGAGCCGCGGCCCTTGCCGCGGTCCTGCCCGTCACCACTGGGCCGAGTGCGGCGAGCGTGCGAATTCAGGCCTACGACCCGCGGCTGTTCCCTGGGGCAGACGAGCAGTTGCCAGGGCCGTTCGTCGGATTCCCGGTCGATTCGAACGGATTCTTCACCAGTGCAGAGGTTTCAGAGCCCTGCACTATCGGAACCCACGATCAGCGCATGCCTCCGTTCGGCGAGGCCGTCGATGAATTCTCGGACGAATCATCCAATGGCACAGCCATTTCCGATCCCCGGATGCCGTCATCGACTCTGGATTCGTGGCTGGATGAGGGATCTGCACCGATCTACGTCGGATTCGGCTCCATGGATGTCGGCAATCCGACCTCGTTCGTCGCGACCCTGCGCGAGGTGTGTGCCCGGCGAGGTCGTCGGCTGCTGCTCGCGTCGGGCTGGGCGACGATCGGTCCGGGATTCGAGGATGCCGTCGCGATCGTCGGTCAGGTCGATCACGCTCGGGTACTGCCTCGTTGTGTCGCTGCCGTGCACCACGGTGGCGCCGGGACGACGGCAGCCGCGCTGAGAGCGGGTGTGCCGCAAGTGATCTGCTCGGTCCAAGCCGACCAGCCCTACTGGGGTCATGCGTTGCGGCGACTCGGCCTCGCGGCCACGATTCCCGCGAAGAAGCTGACCGCCGAACGCCTCGACGCACTACTCGATCAGGTCTCGCGTCCCGACGTGATCCTGCGAACGGCGTCTTATGCCGCCGGTTTCGCCACCGACGGTGTCGAGCGAGCCGCCGATGCCGTCGAGGCGCTGGCGGGTTCGCCGGACGCCCCTGAACTGCTCCATTCCGCCGGGAGGCAACTGTGAGTACCGATATCGCCATCCGCACATCCGGTCTCGGCAAGTCCTACGGAGATTTCACCGCCGTCGGCAACGTCGACCTCACCATCGCGGCCGGCACCGTCTTCGCCCTGCTCGGTCCCAATGGCGCGGGCAAAACCACCACCGTCCGGATGCTCGCGACGCTGGTTCGCCCCGATCGCGGCACCGCCGAGATCTTCGGCTACGACATCGCGCGCGACGCGACCGCCGTGCGCTCGATGATCGGGCTCACCGGCCAGTACGCCTCGGTCGACGAAACCCTCACCGCCGGTGAGAATTTGCGATTGTTCGGCCGGTTGCTCGGACTCTCCCGCCGTGCTGCCGCGCGCCGCAGTGTCGAACTCCTGGATGAGTTCGAGCTGTCGAAGGTCACCGATCGGCCGGTGAACCAGTTCTCCGGCGGTATGCGGCGGCGGCTCGATCTGGCGGCGACGCTGATCACCGATCCGCCGCTGATCTTCCTCGACGAGCCGACCACCGGCCTCGACCCGCACACCCGCGACAAGATGTGGGGCGTGATCCGGCGGCTCGTCGCCCGTGGCGCGACCGTCCTGCTCACCACGCAATATCTCGAAGAAGCCGACGCCTTGGCCGACCGGATCGCCGTCATCGACCGCGGGACGATTGTCGCCGAGGGCACCGCGGCGGAACTGAAGTCCTCCATCGGCGACCAGGTGCTGCGCCTGGAACTCGCCGATGCCGCCCAGTCCGCGCAGGCGGAGGCCATCGTCGTCGACCTCACCGGGGAGGTACCCGAAGGATCGTCGGCGGGCATGCTCACGATCGCACTGACCGATGCGGGCACCGCCGCCGATATCGTCGCCGCCTGCCGTGCCGCGGGCATCGCGCTACGGGGTTTCGCCGTCGACCGCCCCGATCTCAATGAGGTCTTCCTCGCGCTGACCGGCACCGACCGCGTCGCCGCCTGATCCGAAAGACCGAGGCCACCATGACTGCCACCATCACCGAGATCGCCGCCGAGCACACCACGCCGCCGACGATCGACCGCCGCCCCCGGATCACCCACGTCAGCCTGCGCGCCTCGCTGTTCCAGTCGCTGATGATGGCGTGGCGAGGTCTGCTCACCTTCCGGCACAGCCCGCAGTTGCTCTACGACGCGCTGCTGCTGCCCATTGTCGGGCCGCTGCTGTTCGGCAGCATTTTCGGCACCGCCATCGCGGGCAGCATGGCGGCGTACCTGCCGATTCTGATTCCCGGCGTGCTGGTGCAGATCGTGCTGACGTCGTCGGTCGCGACCGGAGTGCAACTGTCCGAAGATATTCGGTCCGGGGTCTTCGATCGGTTCGTCGCCATGCCCATCGCCCGGTCGGCACCTGTCGCCGGGGCGCTGCTGGCCGGGGCGACCCGGTATGTCATCGCCGCGACCACGGTGGTGATCGTCGGGTTCGCGATGGGTTACCGTCCGGATCATCCGGTCGGGTTCGTCGCCGGTGCGGTGCTCGTCGTCCTGGCCACCACCGCGATCAGCTGGCTGTTCGCGTTCATCGGCGTCACGGTGTCGAGACCCGCTGCGGTGCAAGGTATGTCGATGCTGGTGCTCACCTTCCTGAGTTTCGCGTCCAACGCGCTGGTGCCCGAGTCGGCGATGCCGACCTGGCTCCGGCACGTCTCCGACTACAACCCGGTGTCCTACCTCGTGTCCGCGGTGCGTGGGCTCGCCGAGAACGGCGTTGTCGGCGCCGACGCGTTGTGGTCGGTGGTGGCCTCGCTCGTGATCGCCGCCGTCTTCGCGCCCCTGACCGTCCGCACCCTGCGTGCTCGCTGAGGAGTTCTGATGACGCTCACTGCCCCGGCCATCGTCACCGCGCCGGTCGCCGTCAACCGGCTCACCGCCGACGACGACCTGTTCCTCAAGCTGCACAGCCTCTACGGCAATGCACTGGTCAATCAGCTCGCCTGGCGCTTCGACGAGCCGCTCGACCCTGAGCTGCTCGCCCGCTTACACGCCCAGTTGGCCCAGGGATTCCTGGCCCGCCGCGTGCGACCGACCCGGGTTCCGTTCGCCCGTCCCTACTGGCTGCCCGCGACGGAATCGCTCCCGCTGGGCTGGGATTCGGTGCCCGTCGCCGATGACGAGATCCTCGACTGGTACTTCGCGCAGAGCAAGGTCGACTTCGATCCAGAGACCGGTCAGGTGTGGCGGCTGTCCGCCGCCCCGACCATGGCGGGTGGGACGCTGGTATCACTGGTGACCTCGCATGTGGCATCCGACGGCGGCGCGGTGTTGTTCGCCGTCGGCGACGCACTTGCCCGGCTCGATGAGAGTCCGGATTCTGCAACGGGTTCGGGCCAGCTGGTCGGAAAAGCACCGCAGAACTCGGTGAGCGCGAACGTCATCGATGCGGGGCGACAGCTACGCGCGGTCGCGAAAGGTATTCGCGCGGCGATCGCCACCCGCGGTGTCACCGAGCCGGACCGCAACCTTCGTACCGCGCTCCCCGAGCTCCCCCTGCCTGCCCAGTGGTCACCGGCCGACCTGGTGGTCCAGCTCGACCTCGCCGAGTGGAACGCCGCCGCCTCGCGGCATTCCGGGACAACGAACGGCCTTCTGATCGCGCTGGGCGCCGGCATCCTCGGTCGCAGCGGGCGCGTCGGCGACACCGCCGACATCCGCGTGGACATCCCCCATTCGATGCGCACGCCCGGCGACCCCCGCGCCAACGCCACCACCGGCCTGCCGATCTCGGTCACCTACCGCACCGGCGAACGCATCGACCTCGCCGCCATCCGCTCAGCCGTGAAACGCGCCGCCACCGCCTACCGTGACCCAGCCACCACGCCCGCCCTGCAACACCTACAGCCGTTGCAGATGATCCTGCCCCGCTTCGTACTGCGCCATTTCGCCCGCACCGCCAAAGCCCCGGAATGCCTGTGCACCAACCTCGGCGAAACCGCCAGTGGCGTAGCCGATTTCGCAGGCCACCATGCCTCTGCCGTGCTCATGCGCCCTGTCGTCTGCACCAACGACACCGCCATGTTCCGCCGAGTAGAAGTGGGCGTGAATCTCGCCTTCTCCACCGACGGCCACACGGTCACCTTGGCCGTCACCGGCGCCGACCCCGACCGCTTTCCCACCCGTGCTGCCCTGCGCGAGTTGTTGTCGGCAGAGTTCGAGTCGTGGGGTCTCACACCCAGCTTCTGGTGAGCCCGACGGCGATCAGCGATCGTCGGCCACCGCACGGACGGCCCTCCTGGCGGCGACCAGGACGGGATCCCACACCGGCGAGAACGGTGGTGCGTAACCGAGGTCGAGCGCGGTCACCTGCTCCACCGTCATCCTCGCGGTGAGCGCCACCGCCGCGATATCGATTCGCTTGGCGGCACCATCACGTCCGACGATCTGCACACCGAGCAGCCGACCGGTGCGACGTTCGGCGAGCATCTTCACCGTCATCGGTTCAGCGCCGGGGAAATACCCGGCGCGGCCGGTGGATTCGATGGTGACGGAGTGGAACTGCAGCCCGGCACGGCGAGCGTCCTTCTCCCCCAAGCCGGTACGCGCCACCTCGAGATCGCAGACCTTGCTCATCGCGGTGCCGACCACACCGGGGAAAGTGACGTATCCGCCGCCGACTCCCGACCCGATCACTTGTCCGTGCTTGTTGGCGTGGGTGCCGAGCGGAATGTGACGGAAGGTGCCCGACACCAGATCCAGCACCTCCACACAATCACCACCGGCCCAGATGTCGTCATATCCGCGCACGCGTTGAGCGAGATCGGTGAGCAGACCACCGCTCTCGCCCAGTGGTAGCCCGGCGTCGCGAGCGAGATCGGTTGCCGGGCTCACGCCGATCCCCAGCACGACCACATCTGCCGGATACTCGGCGCCGACGGTCGTCACGGCACAGACCTTGCCATCCGCGGACGTCCGCATTCCGGTCACCTCGGTATCGCGGACGAGCCGTATTCCCATACCTTCCATGGCTTTCCGCACGAGCGCACCCATGTCCGGGTCCAGCGTGGACATGGGTTCAGCACCTCGGGTGATCATGGTGACCTCGAATCCCCGACGTACCAACGCCTCAGCCATCTCGACACCGATATACCCCGCGCCCACCACGACGGCTTCCCGCCCGGTCGCCGACTCCAGCCCGTCGATGAGCTCCTGCCCGTCATCGAGGGTCTGCACGCCGTAGACGCCCTCGGCGTCGATACCGGGCAGCGGCGGCCGAACCGGCGTCGCACCCGTGGCCAACACGAGCTTGTCGTAACCCGTCCACCCCTGCGCACCGGTATCGAGATCGCGAGAACGCACCCGCCGCCCCACGGGATCGATCTCGGTCACCTCGGTCCGCATCCGCAGATCGATATCACGAGCACGATGTTCGGCCACCGACCGCGCGATCAGATCGTCGGCATCGGCGACATCCCCCGCCACCCAGTACGGAATCCCGCACGCCGAATACGAGGAATGCTGCCCCTTCTCGAACACCACGATCTCGAGCTCACCGACACCCCGCAACCTCCGCGCCTGCGACGCCGCCGCCATCCCCGTCGCATCCGCTCCGACAACCACCATCCGTGCGCTCATGACACCACCGTACGAGACAGGGCTCGCCCGCGACCGCTGCCGTTCCCACGGCACCGAGGGCGAAGTGCGCGAACTACGAAACAGCGATTGCGGCCCGGCGGCGGCCTGCCACGAGATGGCTCGGGCACGTACGTCTGTCAGGTGCCGGATGTCCACGCGATAGGCTGCCGTGCTGCAGTATTCGTAACGGGTTGTGCGGAGGTTTGTTGTGGTTGGGGGAAGACAGCGCGCGGCCAAAGCAGCGTGCCTGGCCTTGGTGGCTCTGATAGCCGTCGGATGCGGGCAGGTGGTGTCAGGATCAGCGACGCCAACGGATTTCGGCGCAGCCCCGTCGACCACCCAGCCTCCAGCGACCATCCCAGCGAATGTGGACGAGGCGGCAGTCGCCCCAGGAACCTCCGAGTTGATGGCACGGATCCGGGCAGCGCAAGTGTGCGCTCTCCACAATCGAGAGTTCGCGACCCGGCATGGCACACCGGCACGAGGTTGGCTGATCAACGGCTATACCAAGTGCGGCATCATGGTCAATTCTGAGGTCGAGCCCGGTGCCAGCTACATATTCGAATTATCGCTGGCCGAGCACTATTTCACCTTCGACACCACCCAAGACAAAGCCGAGCAGATCGGTGACCATCAGGTCTACCGGTCGCGTAACAGTTACGGCACCTTCGATTGCACCTACTATCTACCGATCGGGGTGACAGGGTTCGCCCACAGCGTGCGCGGCCGACGCGCACATTCTCCCGGCCAACCCACCGAGTGGCCGACCCGATGTGAAGACACCAAAGCATATTTGGGCGCATTGGCGGCGACATTGATCGAGATGCCGCCACGCACCGGGACCTCGGAGCGTCAGACCTTGCTCGGCAAGAACGCCTGCGAGAGCGCTCCCTCGCTAGGTGGATTGTTCTCCGGATGGACCCCCGGAAAAATCGGCTGGAAATCGGCCCATTCATGCACGATCCCATTGACAAAACCGGGCGATCGCTACGGGATCACAGTGGAAGCATCGTTCCGATACAACGCCGAACCCAAACCTGGGCCCGGTGACCGGGCCATCCGGCACGCCGGATTGCCTGGAATCGAGGCCACCACGACATCCGATGCGGCACTGTCCAGCCCGAACTCGTGCGGCCACGTCTTGGTCTATCTGCCCGCTGAGCCCACGGGGTCAACGACCGCCGAACTGATCAGCACAACAGTAATGGCGCGCCCGATCATACGCTCGATCGGTGCGTGGCCTGCGCTACCGATGGATGTGTGCGACCGAGCCGAAGCAGTAACCGACACCGTCGTGGCCACCGCGGGCTGACCGTAAAAGCTCGTCGTTTCGTGCATCTGTTGGCCGGAAATCGCACGCATCGTTGCGATTCCGTACCCACCGACAACTGCTCTCGGCCTGGACCGTCAGGATTCGCGGGCGGCGATCGCGGCTTGGATTCGGCGGAGAGTGCGCAGGCCCTTCTTCGCGGCGACGCTCACCATGCCATCGAAGACTTGTCTGTCCCCGGTCATTGGCCATCAACCGTTCCAGTGTCGGGACGGCACGGTCCTCGCCGGTCGAACCCAGTGCGACGGCGGCCCAGTACCGCTTGTCCGGATCGTCGCCGGCCGCCGCTTCGCACAGCCTCGGGATGATGTCCGGGGCGAATTCGGCCAGAGCGCTGGCGATACAGCCGATCCGGTAGTAGCGACGGTTCCGAATTCGTCCCAGAGTGCGGCCAGCGCCGCGCCGCCACCGATCATGCCAAGCGCTTCGGCGGCGCGTGCGCGTATTCCACTGCTCGAGTCCCCCAGCAGGGGCGTCAGGGCCGCAACGACCGATTCATCGCCGAGTATGCCCAGGGCGATCACCGCTTGGTCCCTGGCGATGTCCTGCGGGTGGTCCAGCATCGCGACCAAGCCGAGGGCCGCACACGCAGCCCACGCCTGACAGTTTTAACTTCCTCCCCGGCTGAAGTCCGAGGATTCCTACCAGCGCTCTGACGGGCACTCTCGGTGGGTTCCTGTTTCACAGGGACTTCCTCCCGCTACGCGGCAGGACTTACCGTCCCTCCGCAAGCGTTTAACCACTCCGCACGTCCTGCGGCGTGAATATTCATCGCGGCGTTGAGATCCCGGTCATGGACAGTGCCACACACGCACGTCCACTCACGCACACCCAACGCCTTCTTGCCGTCCACCAACCCACACACCGAACACAACTGAGACGACGGGAAAAACCGGTCCACCTTCAAGAAAGCTCGCCCGTACCGGGCCGCTTTCTCCTCCAACATGCGCGTGAACATGCCCCACCCGGCATCATGGACCGACTTCGCCAACCTAGTGCGAGCGAGACCTTTCACGCACAAATCCTCGACGAACACCGCTTGGTTGTCACGGATGATCATCGTGGACTGTTTATGCGCCCAATCCCGGCGCGTATCAGCCACCGTGGCGTGCGCCCTGGCGACCTTGACACGCGCTTTGGCCCGGTTCTTGCCACCTTTGACCTTGCGGGACAACATTTGTTGCGCCTTACGGAGCTTGCGCTCCGCGCGGCGCAGAAACCTCGGATTGTCGATCGTCTTACCGTTGGATAGCACCGCGAACGTCGTCAAACCCAGGTCGATACCGACCTCGGAATCCGACACAGGCAACGACTCGTCGTCGGACTGCACCACGAACGACGCGAAATACCGGCCCGCGGCGTCCTTCACGAGGGTCACACTCGACGGATCCGACGGCAGCTCCCGCGACCAGCGGACCGCGACGTCACCGATCTTCGGCAACCGCAACTTTCGCCCGGCCGTGACCGTGAATCGGGCGTTTTTCGTGAACCGGATCGACTGCCGATTGTCCTTGCGGGACCGGAAACGCGGTGGTCCGACTTTGCCGCCCTTGCGTTTGCCAGTGATAGAGGCAAAGAAGTTGCGGTAGGCGGTGCTCAGGTCGGCGAGTGCCTGCTGCAACACCACCGCCGACACCTCTGCCAGCCACGCCCGTTCCGGGGACTGTTTGGCCTCGGTGAGCCGTTTCGATAGTTCACTGTCGCTGATCTTGCGCCCGGCCTCGAACGCTTCCCGCCTCGCTGCCAGCGCGTCGTTGTAAACCACACGCGCGCACCCGAACGCCTGCGCCAACGACCGCTGCTGCCCCACAGTGGGATACACCCGGAAGTTGTAGCGAAGCTGCACAACGCGACACTACCGCTAGTTCACGACCCAAGGACGGTCCGAGTCCGACAAGGCGTGCGAATGTCATGTTCACACTGACCAATCCGCGTCCGAGGTTCGCCACGGCCACGGACGCAGCTGCTCGAGTTGAGCCGCGGCGGAAAGCAGCGATCCTTCACCGCCGGACGCGGCCGCAATCTGTACACCGATCGGCAGGCCTTCGATGGACCGCCCAGCGGGCACCGTCACCACCGGAAGCCGGGCGAGGTTGAACGGCAGCAGGAATGGAATGAGCCTGCTCGCGGCGAGATGGGTACGAATCATTCCGGCGTTCGCCCAGCCACCCGCACGCGGTGGCAGCGCAGCCAATGTCGGCGTCATGAGCACGTCGTAGTCGGCGAACCACGCTGCGAAACGTGTCGCGGTCTCGGCCGGGATCTCGTCGCGGCCGAGGGGAAACCGCCGCAGCAGTCGTCCGGTTCGCACTATCGCACCGGTGCGCCGCTCCAATGCCCGAAGGGAGAACCCGTCTGCGTCGTCGGCGGATCCGGCGAAATAGCGAGCGATGTATCGCGGGTGGTCCCGAACTCGCCAGGGCGGGGCTACGGTGTCCACGACGTGACCGGCATCCCGCAGAGCCTTCACCGCGGCGTCGAGTGCCGCGCGAACCTGCGGATCGACTCGCACTCCGGGTATCGGCGGGACGGCGGTCACACCGATGCGAAGCGCCCGATCCCGATCGGGCACAGAATTCCGGTAACAGTCGGTGGCGGCGAGCACGTCGAGCATCAGAGCTGCGTCAGCGACCGTAGTCGCGATCGGGCCCAGCTCCGACATCCCCCGCCAGCCCTGCCCCCTGTGCGGTACCAGTCCGGGCCCTGGCTTCAGACCGACTACGCCGCAGCACGAGGCCGGAATACGGATCGACCCGCCGCCGGACGCCAGCGCCAGTGGCACCATCCCGGCCGCAACGGCGGCCGCGGAACCGCCGCTCGACCCGCCGGACGTGTACCCCGGATGCCACGGATTGCGAGTGATCCCGAACGCCGCGCTCTCGGTGAACGGACCCTGACACAGCTCCGGCACGGTGGTCTTGCCGACCACCAGCGCACCTGCCGCGCGCAGCCTGCGGACGAGTTCGTCATCCGTACCGGCCGATGCGTCGGATGTTGCGGCAGTCCCGTGTCGGGTCGGGCACCCTGCGACATCGACGTGGTCCTTGATCCCCACCGGGACCCCCGCCAACGGCAGCAGCGCCAGGTCGGTTCGTCGGGCCAACGCCGCTGCTTCCGCGCGCACCTCCACTCGGCGCACCGCACAGACGCGTTGACCGACGTATCGGCGTCGATGCGTGCCAGCGCCGCCTCCACCACTTCGACCGGCGAAACGTCGCCCGCCCCGACCGCCGCCGCGATCTCAACCGCTGTCGAACCGATCACGAACTCCGACGCTACCCGGAAGCCCTACCTGCGCAGAGGTTTTCGATGATCGACATCGTCGCAAGCAGAGCTGATCAATGCCGGTGCCGACAGTCTCTGCCGCGCTTCAGGATTCGCGGGCGGCAATCGCGGCTTGGATACGGCGTAGTGTGCGCAGACCCTTCTTCGCGGCGACACTCACCATGCCGTCGAAGACGGTCGAACCGCGGTCGGTGGCCATCAACAGTTCCAGGGTCGGCACGGCACGGTCGTCGCCGGTCGAGCCTAGCGCGACTGCGGCCCAGTACCGCTGGTCCGGGTCGTCGCCAGTCGCCGCCTCGCACAGTCTCGGGATGATGTCCGGGACGAACTGGGACAACGCGCTGGCGATGTAGCCGATGCGGTAAAAGCGGCGATTCTCGAATTCGTCCCAGAGTGCGGCCAGGGCCGCGTCGCCGCCGATCATGCCCAGTGCTTCGGCGGCGCGTTCGCGCATGCCGCTGATCGAGTCCTGGAGCAAGGGCGCCAGGGCCGGGACGACCGATTCGTCACCGAGAATGCCCAAGGCAACCACCGCTTGGTCTCGGGCGATGTCCTGTGGGTGATCAAGCATCTCGACCAGGCCGGGGACCGCATCGCGAAAGCCGAGGTCCGCACAGCCCATCGCAGCCCACGCCTCGCAGTTGTAGTGGGTGTCGGCCAGTGCCGCGAGCAGTGGCTCCCGCAGGCTGTCATCACCGAAGACCGCGGCCCGGTTCAACGCCCGACTGTAGAGCGACCGGTGGTAATCGGGATAGTCGCGCACCAGCGCGCGCAGTGTTTCCTTCGCGGCCGTGTCGCCGTCCTCAGCCCGCGCGATGAGCACCCGGAGATTGTCTTCGCGGGTCTCGAGATCGCCGTCTTTCAGGAGTCGCGCATCAGCTGGGTTCACCGCCCAACGGTACCTGGCGCGCCACGGGATACTCGACACACCGCAGGTCACGAGGGCCGCCACGCTCCGGTCGGTTACCGATAGAAGTAGATGGACACCGCTACGGCGAGGACCGAAAACGAAATAGCCCAAGCGGCCTGTACCAACACCGCGATCGTTCCCGCGGGAGCCCGACGGCGACATCGCGCCACCCGGTGAGGGTAGTGAGCACTCCGTCCTTGTTGGCCAGCAACGATCGCGACCCGCACGATTCCAACGAGTGCCAAGCCGATGCCGGCTTTGACATCGACCTTTGCCGTCCAAGCCTCCTGGAACTGGTGTGCTCGCCACCCGGCCCATACCGCGTTGAGGCACTGGCCAGGGCCAGGCGGTCGCGACCACCGAATCGCTGATCGACCGGATGACACCGACGAGCCGTTTCGACTGCTCGGGGTCGAACAGTTGCGTCGGGCCCTGCGGCGCCGCGTCGGTGAACGGCGCTTCGAACAGCAGCTTCGGGTCCATCTCGCCGTGCCGGGTGAGGTGGCCGATGACGAGGTTGACGAAGTCGATCTGGCTGGCGGTGGCGGTGCGTTCGCCGAGGAACTCCGCGAACGCTTCCTGCACGGCCTGCTGATCGAGGCCGACGAGGGAGCGGATGAACAGTCCGTGGGCATTGGCAACGGCGCGTTCCATAGCCTCGGGTTCGCCTGCCCCACTGCGGGCCAGCAGTTCCTCGAGTGATTTCAGATCGACCGGTGTCAACGACTTGCCCGAACGCAGCTTCTGCAGCGCCAGGTTGTCGGGCTGGCGGCGCAGATAGTCACGCGCCTTCGCGGTGTATCGCTCGACGTCGGTACCGGACCGCAGGCATTGCGCCGCGACACCGCAGACCTGTCCGGAGAACACACTGTTCGCGGAGGTCGACGTGCTGCGAGGCGGCCGAGTCTGGCTGCGTGACCGAATGAGATCACCGCCAGGAGACTCTCCTGGGAACAGCGGCGAGAAATGTCCAGCTGGTTGCCGCGGCGGTGGACCTTGGGTTGGGTCGTCATGAGACCTCCGGGATGCGATATACGTCGGACGCATAGTCATTGAGGGGCGGTTGGCCTACGGTCGGCTGGCGCTCAGGTCGGGCGTATCGAGAGAGGCGGGGTTGGTGATGGCTGTGGCCAGCGTTGAGCGGCACAAACTGATCGGTGACGTGCACTTACTACTCACTGACGACCAGGGACGGGTCCTATTCGGTCGGCGCGCGAACACGGGGTACGCCGATGGCGCCTACCACCCGCCTTCGGGACATCTCGAAGCCGATGAGTCTGTGGTTGATGCACTCGTGCGTGAAGCGGCCGAGGAGATCGGCATCGAGATCGCACCGGGCGATGTGGAGTTCGTGCACGTCATGCACAACTCCTCGTCCGGCGGGCGGGTGGCGTTCTTCTTCCGCGTGGCTCGCTGGCAGGGAGCGCCGAACAACCGTGGGCCGGACAAGTGCGACGCGTTGGAGTGGTTCGCCGTCGACTCGTTGCCGACCGAGATGATCCCTTACTGCCGAGAAGCGTTGGATCGCATCGCTTCCGGGGAGACCATGTCGGTGTACGGCTGGTAGTGGTCACGGTGGGGCGCCGCCTCTCACGGCTGTCTCGGCGACCCCACCGTTCCCCTGCCTCGCTCAGATCAGGTCCCACTGTCCGAGTAAGGCGATCAGTTCCTCGAGTCGCTGCGGCGACATGCGCTTTTTCGCAGCGTCTTTCCGGGGGCACCGGAGACCCACCGGCGATCGCCCACTTCAGCTCGTCGAATCCGATCTTCGCGCGCAGCGGGGCAAGCACGAGTTCGTCCGCTCGGGCCCATTCCGCCGCGACGCGATCCGGCACCGGTTCCCCGGCGATCTGATACGAACCCCGCTCGGCTCCCACCGAAAGCGCCCACCGCAGAGCTTGACTGCGCGCCTCGTCCGCCTCGGCCTCGACCGCCATTTCGATGCCCGCCTTGAGCTTCTCCCACACCCGGGGCACTCCACCCCAGATCGTCGGACGCGCATCGGGCAGCGCCGCGGCGATCTTCCGGGGATCTCCGACGACAATGATCTCGGTTCCGAACGCCTCCTGCAGGTAGAGCGAGGTGAGCCGGTCCGCGATGTGAGCTGACGGAAGATACGACGTGATCCGGTCGCCGAACTCCACGCCGAGGACTTCACGGACCCCGTAGACCTGAAACATCAAGTTCGCGTGGGTGGTTTCCACGCCTTTCGGATTTCCGGTCGTGCCGGAGGTGTAGATCAGCGTCGCCACGTCTTCGGGCCGCACCGCCCGCCACGCCGCGTCGAAGTCGAAATCCGCCGCGCCGCCCGTGATCAACTCCCGCACCGAGCGGGTGCCCGCCGGGCCGTCGTCGACACACACGATGTGGTCGAGTTCCACCGCGCTGGCTCTGATGCGCTCCACGTGCTGGGATTCGCAGATGATCACCCGGGCACCCGCATTGCCCAGGACGTACGCGATCTGCTCGGGAGAGAGTGTGTTGTACACCGAGAACGATGTGGCACCCAGATGCTGGGCTCCTACCTCGAGCGGGTAGAAATCGATCCGGTTCGACATCATCAACGCGACAGTGTCGCCGTGTCCGACGCCGAGGGCGGCCAAGCCCGCGGCCACCTGCCGCACCTGTGTGGCGTATTCACGCCAGGTCAAGACCGCGCTGTGCCCGGGTGTTCGCACCGCGACCGCGTCCGGCGAGATCGACGCCGAGTGCTGAAAAGCCTCGACAAGTGTGCCGAATGTCTTTGTTGCCATGGTGAATTGCCTTCCGCGCCTACTGCTCAATACGACCGGGGGAGATTCAGCGAATGTTGTGCCACGTAGTTGAGGATCATTTCCCGGCTCACCGGGGCAGTGCGCATGAGCCGGGCGAACCACCACAGATCCGAGATGCCGTACTCGATGGTGAAACCGTTGCCGCCGTGCGCCTGGATGGACCGGTCGACACACTTGATCGCGGCTTCGGCCGCGGCGAACTTCGCCATGTTCGCGGCCTCACCCGCCTCGGCGAGACCGGCGTCGACCAGCGCGGCCGCCTTCTGGGTCATCAACCGGGCCAGTTCGAGTTCGATCTTCGCCTCCGCGAGCGGGTGCGCGACACCTTGATGCGCGCCGATCGGGGTCTTCCACACCGTGCGCTCTCGCGCGTAGGCCGATGCCTTGTCCAGTGCCCGCAGACCGTTTCCGGTCATCAGGGCCGCGATGATGACGCGCTCCGGGTTGAGCCCGTCGAATACCGCTGTCATTCCGCCGGTTTCGCCACCGATCAGCCGGTCGGCGTCGACCGCCACCTTGTCGAAGAACAGCTGCGACTGCTCGTCGGCACCGATGAACGGCATCTCGATGCGCTGCCGGGTCACCCCGGGCGCGGTCGCGTCGACGACGGCCAGAACCGGCTGCGCCAGTTGCCCGTTCGCGTCGCGCAGCCGCGCGACTACGAGGATCGCATCCGCGGACTCGGCGCCGGAGATGAACGTCTTCTGCCCGTTCAACACATAGCCGTCGCCGTCGCGGCGCAGTTCGGAGCGCAGGTTGTGCGCGTTGCTGCCCGCGTCCGGCTCGGTGATGGCGAACGCCAGCTTGGTCGTGCCGGCGGCGATGCCGCGCAGCCAGCGCTCCTTCTGCTCGGTCGTGCCGTGGCGAGCCAGGACCGAACCCGCGATCGCCGACGAAACCACCAGCATCACAGTGCCCTTGGCGCAGCGGGAGGTCTCTTCAGCCACCGCGATCAGGCCGCTCATCCCCATCCCACCGCCGCCCCACTCCTCGGGAATATTGAGTCCCACGAAGCCGCCCGCGGCGAGGTCGGACCACACATCATGCAGGGACTCGCCGCGCTCCGCCGCCTGCCGCATGTGGTCTTCGGGATACTTGGCGCAGATTCGGCGGACGGAGTCGCGAATGGCCAACTCCTCTTCACTCGGCATGAGCCGAAGAACAGGTGCGGCGATGGCATCAGACGTCATTTGCTGTCCTTTCCAGCGGCGGCGGCTCGTGCCACGGCAATGGCTTCCAGAAACCCCGGCGGCGGATAGCTTCCCGCGCCGACGACATCACGGGCACCGTCCAAGGTCAGCACCGAACCCGAGAAGTAATCCCCCGCCGGCGAGGCGAGGAACGCGACGAGCCAACCCCATTCCTCGTCGGTGCCGAATCGGCCCGCCGGTACGCGAGTGAGCGCGTCCTCCTTCACCCCGGGGACATACCGCGTGTTCAAGGCGTCGGTGTCGAAATGGCCTGCCGCCAACGCGTTGAGCCGGATGCCGAACCTGGCCCACTCGATCGACAGGGTCTTCGTCATGTTCTCCACCGCGGCGCGGGCGGCCGAGGAATGCACCAAACCGGGGAAACCGTCGTGCGGGGAGAGCGTGACGTTGAGGATCTTGCCGTCGCCCTGCGGGATCATCGCCTTCGTCGCGGCCGCGTGGGTCATCAGCCAGGTGCCGAGGATGTTCAGCTCGACCACCTTGCGAAAACCATTGGGTGTGATCATCTCCGCGGGCAGGGCGAACTGTCCGCCCGCGTTGTTGACCAGAGTGTCGATCCGGCCGTGCCGGTCCACGACGTGCGCGATGAACTCGTCGACCGCGTGCTCGTCACGGATGTCGAGGGTGTGCGATTCGGCTGTGCCGCCGAGGGATTCGATCAGCGCCACGGTCTCGGCCAGCGGCTCGGCGCGGCGCGCACACCCGATGACGGTCGCGCCGCCGCGCGCGAGTTCCACCGCGGCCGCGCGACCCAGACCGGTCCCCGCGCCGGAGACCACACAGATCCGGCCCTTCAGCACATCGGGTGCCAACACCCGGGAATTCTCTGCCGAGGCCATCACACGAAGCCGTCCATCGAGGACAGGACCCGCATCATCACCTCATCGGCGCCACCACCGATCGCCAGCAACCGGTTGTCGCGGAAGAAGCGCGCGGTCCACGTCTCCTCCATGTATCCGACACCGCCGTGCACCTGCAGACACCAGTCGGCGACGTGGCGAACCAGCCGGCCCGCCGTCAGTTTCGCGATGGTGGCACTGCGGGTGACGTTTTCCCCGCGCATATACGCCTGCGCGATATCGCGGTTGTAGACCTTCAGCAGGTCGACTTCGGCGGCCAGTTCCGCGTAGGTGTAGGCCAGGTACTGCTGCGACGACAACGGCTGTCCGAATACCTTGCGCTGCTTGGCGTAATCGCGGGTGCGACCGAGGGCGACCTCCATCCCGGACGGCACCGAATAGCAGCCCCACATGCGTTCCATTACGAACTGTTCCATCTGCTGCTGGAAACCGCGGCCGATGGTGCCGATCGTGTTCGACACAGGCACACGGACGTCGTCGAAGGACAGCATGCCGGTGTCGGACGCGCGCATACCGAGTTTGTCGAGCTTCTTCGCCACCGAGAATCCGGGGGTGTCGGTGGGCACGATGATCTGGCTCATCCCCTTGAAGCCGCCCTCGTCGGAGGTGCGGGCGAGCACGCAGAGCCAGTCGGCCTGCAGCGCGTTGGTGATGAACATCTTCGAGCCGTTGATGATCCAGTCGTCGCCGTCACGGCGAGCCCGGGTCTTCAGCCCCGCCACGTCCGAGCCGGCGTCCGGTTCGGTGATCGCGACCGCGACCGCGGCGATCATCTCGCCGCGCATGGCGGGCGCGAGGAACTGTTCTTTCAGTTCATGTGTGCCGTACTTGTGCAACGACGGTGTCGCCATCGAGTTGTGCACGCCGAACGCCATCGGGAACGAGCCGTGATCGACCCGGCCCATCTCCTCGGCCAGCACGAGCGTGAACAGATGGTCGGCACCCTGGCCGCCGTAGGCCGGGTCGTAGTCGAGGCCGACGAAGCCGAGTTCGGCCATCTGCGTGACGATGTCGTGCAGCGGGATCATGCCCGCGGCTTCCCACTTGTCGATATTCGGGTTGATGCGCTCGTCGACGAATCGGCGCACCGAATCGCGGAACTGCTCGTGCTCCGGTGAAAACACGGTCATGAAGGGAACTCCTCGTCGGAAATCAGGGATCGCAGTGCTGCGGGGACCCGGACGGGCATCTCGAGTAGCTGTTGGGCGACGGCTTTGCCTTGCGGGTCGACGCGTAGGGACGCGGTGCCGCCCGCGCCGAGTCCATCGCGCAGCAGGAAGTTCACCGCGTGCAGCCCCGGCAGGCCGTAGCGCTGGACGGAGGTCGAGCCGAGGTGGGCCAGGTACTCTCCGATCGCCTTCGCCGTCACCTGCGCGTGCAGGATCGGCTCGAACTCGGGACGGCGTGCGATGACACCGATGTTCACGTCGGCACCCTTGTCACCGGATCTGCCGTGCGCGATCGCACGCAGCGGCACCACTACGGTCTCGGAGTCGGGTACCGAATCCACGACGGGGTCGACTCCGCGTGGGCTGTCGACGGTTTCACAGAGTTCCGGTGGCACATCCGAGAACTCGACGGCGCGACCGTCGACCTCCACCCGGGCGGGCAGGAGCTCGCGCGGCACGAGGAAGCTGTCGAGCCGCAGCACCGGCGACGGTGTCGGCAACGCACCACCACCGCCGATTCCCGGCGGTCCCGACAGTCCCATCGAGGGGAATTCGCGGATCACGGCCGACAGTGCCGCCGGGTCGTCGTGCCGCAACGCGATGCGCACCCAGACTTCGCGGGCCGCGCCACCCCGCGCATGCGGACCGTAGGTGTCCTCGGCGCCGAGGATATCGACCTGGACCTCATGTAGTTCCGGGAATCCCTTGTACGTCAACAGGGTTCCGAAGCGCGCCACCATGTCGGCGGCGGCTCGTCTGCCTTTGGCCACCGCGTCGTGCCCGCCGAGGAAGAACATGATCTGCGCGCGGGCGCCGTCGAGCACCTGCGCGCAGGCCTTCAGCGTCGGCGTCGGCGCGATGCCGCGAGCGCCGCTCACCTCCACCCGGTTCGGGCCGAGCTCGGCCAGTCGAACCTGGGTCCAGTCGCAGACGACGTCGGGCAGCAGATAGGCCGCGGGGTCACCGATCTCGTAGACGAGTTGCTCGCCGACGGTGCGCCGGTCGACCAGCGCGTCGGTGCCGGATGCGGTGGTGACGACGAAGGACCCGTCCGCGCGCACCTCGGCGATCGGGTAGCCGCTGTGTGCCCAACTGTCGGTGGCCTGCCAGTCGGTGAGCAGACCACCGGTGGACTGCGGACCGCATTCCAGCAGATGACCGGCCAGACTTCCTTGCGACAGCTGGTCGAAATCGTCTGCAGCCCAGCCGAACTCGTGCATCAGCGGACCGAGGACCAGCGCACTGTCCGCGCACCGGCCGGTCACGACGATGTCGGCGCCCGCGGCCAGCGCCGCGGCGATCGGCCGGGCGCCGAGGTAGGCGTTCATACTGATCGGCCGCGCAGGCAACTCGGTGCCGCGCGTGGTCTCGCGCAATCCCGACTCGCGCAGCGAGTCGAGCAGCGGCAACACGTCGTCACCGGTGACGGTCGCGATCGACACGGTCCGTCCGGCAGCAGCGGCCGCCTTGCGCAACGCCGCGGCGGCGGCGTGCGGGTTGATGCCGCCCGCGTTGGTGATCACCTTGACTCCGCCGTCGAGGAAGGCGGTCACGTTCTCGCCGATGATCCGGATGACGTCGCGCGCGTAACCCTGGTCGGGGGCCTTCATGCGCGCCTTCGTCAGCACCGCCATCGTGATCTCGGCGAGGGACTCGTAGATGAGATATTCGCAGCGTCCGTCCGCGAGCAGCTGTGGCGTCGCGAGATACGAATCGCCCCACATACCCGCGGCGCCGCCGATGGTCACAGTCTTCATTCGGTGTACCCCAAAATCTTCGCTGCCCAATCCGTCAGTGGCTCGCTCGCGCCACCACCGATGCGGAACACCCGGGCATCCCGGTAATGACGTTCGATCTCGGTCTCCCGCATGAACCCCGTGCTTCCGTGCAGTTGCGCGGCCTGATCGACGACGAACGAGCACGTTTCCGCCGCGGCGATCTTCGCCATACAGGTCTGCGCGACCAGTTGCTCGCCCTCGGCGTACCGGGCGGCGATCGCGCGCGCATAGGTTCTGGCCACCTCGATGCGCTGGTGCATCTCGACCAGCTGGTGCTGGACGACCTGCCTGCTGATCAGGGTCCTGCCGAAGGTCGACCTGTTGCGTACCTGCGTCACAGTCAGATCCAGGCTGCGCTGCGCGATCGCGCACGCTTGGATCGCGAGCATCAGCCGCTCGGAGCCGAGTTGGTGCATCAGCAGAGCGAAACCGTCGCCCTCGCGGCCGACCAAGTTCGCCACGGGCACCCGGCAATCGGCGAAGACGAGCTCGGCGGTGTCCGAACACAGCCAGCCCATCTTGTCCAGCGTGCGCGACACGGTGAAGCCCGGTGTCCCGGATTCGATCACCAGGATCGACAGGCCCTTCGGACCCGGTCCGCCGGTGCGCACCAGCGTGGTGACGAAGTCGGCGCGGGCACCCGAGGTGATGAACATCTTCGCGCCGTTGACGAGGTAGTCCGCACCGTCGCGACGCGCCGTCGTGCGGGTCGCCGCCAGGTCCGAACCCACGTCCGCCTCGGTGACCCCGAGCGAGCCGCACTTCTCGCCGGCCAGCGCGGGTTTCACGAATCGCGTCACCTGATCGGGTGTACCGACCTTCACCAGGTGCGGCAGTGACACGTTGTGTGTGAGCAGGGCCGCCAGTGCGCCGGTCGAGGCGCCACCGGCCACCAAGCCCTCGGCGAGCACCATCGCATCGACCAGATCACCGCCTTCGCCCCCGAGTTCTTCGGCGTAGCCGACGCCGAGCAGCCCCGCCGCAGCGGCCTTCTCGGCCACCTCGCCGGGCACGAATCCGTCCCGTTCCCACTGCTCCAAGCAGGGCGCGATCTCCCGTTCGGCGAAGCCGCGAGCCGAGTCGCGCAGTGCTCGCCGCTCCGGGGTCTCGAAGGGATCGGTCACTGCTCGCCCTCCTCGGTACGGATGCGGACCAGGACGTCGTCGGCGGCCACTTGCTTTCCAGCCGTGGCGATCTCGCTGATCACACCCGCCACGTCGGCGACCACGGGACGTTCCATCTTCATCGCCTCCAGCACCAGCAGCGGCGTGCCGACAGCCACGATGTCGCCCTCCCGGACGAACACGGTGGTGACGGTGCCGTGCATCGGTGCGCCGAGAACCCCACTGCCGCCGGCCGTCGCGGAGTCCGGCGGTGCGAACAGGGTGTCGGACAGATCGAGGTCACGGTCGGCGAACGCCAGCAGGATCCGGTCCGGGCTCGGGCACAGGCCCTGTGCTGCCGCGGCGGTCCCGTCCACGAGCAGCTGATCGCCACTCCACGTGAGGCGATGAGTGGTGCCCTCGACGGTGACCGAGAGCCCGCGGTCGTCGCGTTCGAGGCCGATCTCCTTGCCGTCGAGAACAACCACCGATGTCTGCGCGGCCTTGTTCGTCCACCCGGCCAGTCCCGGTGAACGCCGCGCCGCCCTGCGCTCGCGCTCCCGATGCAGCCAACCAGCCGCGACCGCGAGCTGTCGGGGCGAGTGTGCCCGCGGCCCGGTGAGATCGACCTCGCCGAGGAAGGCCGTCGTGGCCTCGCCCCCGGCGAATCCCTCGTCGCGCAGCACCCGCACGAGGAACCCACGGTTGGTGGTGAGCCCGAACACCCTGGTGCGTTCGAGTGCGCCGATCAGTCGGCGGCGGGCCTGTTCGCGTGTGCTGCCGTAGGCGATGATCTTGGCCAGCATCGGGTCGTAGTGACTGCTGACGACGCTGCCGGAGGTGATGCCGGAGTCGACTCGGATCCCTTCTCCGACCGGCGGTTCCCACGCGACGATCGCACCGGTCACGGGCAGATAGTCGTTGGCGGGGTCCTCGGCGTAGAGCCGGACTTCGATCGCGTGCCCGGCCAAGACGACATCGTCAGGTGCGATGGTCAACGGCTCGCCCTGCGCGATCCGCAGCTGCCAATCGACCAGGTCCAGGCCCGTGACCAGTTCGGTCACGGGATGCTCGACCTGCAGCCGCGTGTTCATCTCGAGGAAGGAGAATTCGCCGTCGGCACCGAGGAGGAACTCGACGGTGCCCGCCCCGACGTAGCCGATACTCGCCGCGGCGGTCACCCCGGCATCGCACATCTTCCGCCGCAATTCGGCCGTCAGCGCTGGACTGGGCGACTCCTCGACGACCTTCTGGTGCCGCCGCTGGATCGAGCAGTCCCGCTCGCCCAACGCGATGACGTTGCCGTACTCGTCGCCCAGCACCTGGATCTCGACGTGCCTCGGACCGAGCAGGGCACGCTCGAGCAGCAGAACGTCGGAGCCGAAGGCGGACAACGCCTCACGGCGCGCGGCCGCGATGGCCTCGGCCACGGCTCCCTGTTCGGTGACCAGTCGCATGCCCTTGCCGCCACCGCCCGCGGACGCCTTGACCATCAGCGGCATGCCGATCCGCTCGGCCTCGGCGAGCAGCCGCGCGTCGGACTGCTCCTCCCCCTGATAGCCGGGCAGCATCGGCACACCGGCCTGCGCCATCAGCCGCTTCGACGCGGCCTTGTCACCCATCGAACGGATCGAGTCCGGGGTCGGCCCGATAAAAACGATGCCGGCGTCCGCGCACGCCTGCGCGAAGTCGGCGCGCTCGGACAGGAACCCGTAACCAGGGTGGATCGCTTGGGCGCCACTGCTTTTCGCGGCGGCGATCAGTTTCCCGGCATCGAGATAGGACTCGGCTGCCTGCGCCGCGCCCAGGCGGACGGCGGTGTCGGCGGCGAGCACGTGCGGTGCATTCGCGTCGGCGTCGGAGTAGACGGCGACCGTGCGATAACCCTGCTCCTTCGCCGTCCGGATCACCCGGACCGCGATCTCCCCGCGGTTCGCTACCAGTACGGTATCGAATCTCATTCCGTCACCGCCCATTCCGGGTCGCGCTTGCCGAGGAACGCCGCGACACCCTCGCGCGCTTCGGCGCCGAGCATGGTCTGGGCGAATCGCGCGGCAGCATGGTCGAGCAGGGCCTCGCGGTCCATGTCCAACGCCGTGTGCGCCAGTTCCTTGGTGAGCGCGTTCGCGCCTGGCGCGCAGCGCAACACCTGATTCACGGTCCGCGCCACGGCCGCGTCGAGTGCGGCCGTATCGGCGACGATCTCGTCGACCAGGGCGAGCCGCTTGGCCTCGGTGGCATCGATGACCAGGGAGGTCAGCATCAGGCGACGCGCGTGATGCAGTCCGATCCGGTCGATCACGAACGGCGAGATCTGTGCCGGGGTCAGGCCGAGCTTGGTCTCGGTGAGGGCGAAACGCGCCGACTCCGTGGCGATCGTGATGTCGGCGACCGCCACCAGGCCCATGCCACCGGCCATCGCCGCGCCCTCGACGGCCGCGATGACGGCGACAGGCAAGCGATCCCACGCCGCCAACGCCGTGCCGTAGGTGCGGTTCACCGCGGCGATCTGCGCGGGATCGGGGGTGTCGCCCTGGAATACGTCACGGAACGACTTCAGGTCGCCGCCCGCGCAGAAGTTACTCCCGGCTCCGCGCAGCACCACCGCGCGCAGCTGCGCCTTCTCGATGTGGTCGGCCACGCGGCACAGGCCGTTGAGCACCTCGGTCGACAGCGCGTTGCGCTGTTCGGGCCGGTTCAAGGTGACGTACAGGACGCCACCGCGTTCCTTCAGGAGTATTTCCTCGAGTTCAGGGAGAGTTGTCGTCATCGCTGCACTCACATCCTGGCCACGCCGAAGCTGACCGGTCGGGGGTCGATCTGTTGCGCCTCGTCGACGGTCGCGAGCAGGAACCCGAGCACATTTCTGGTTTCGCGGGGGTCGATCACCCCGTCGTCGACGCCGCGCCCGGACACATAGAAGGCGTCGGATTGCGTCTCGAGCAGATCCACCACGGCACGCTCGTTGGCGGCCAGCACCGCCTCGGGTACCTCCATGCCGCGCCGTTTCGCGGCGGCCTCGCCGACGATGCGCATGGTCGTACCGGCTTGCTCCGGTCCCATCAGCCCGATGCGGGCACCGGGCCAGCCGAACAGGAACCTCGGCCCGTAACCGCGCCCGCACATGCCGTAGTTTCCGGCACCGAAACTGGCGCCGGTCATGAAGGTGAACTGCGGCACGGTCGCATTCGAGACCGCCTGAATCATTTTCGACCCGTGCTTGATCATGCCGCCACGCTCGTAGGCGGTACCCACCATGAAGCCGGTGGTGTTCTGCAGGTAGACGATGGGTGTGCCCAGCTGGCAGCAGTGCTGAATGAAATGCGCGGCCTTGGCGGCGCCCTCGTTGTCGATGGGACCGTTGTTGCCGATGAAAGCGACAGCGCGCCCGTGCACTTCGCCCTCGAGGCACACCGTCTGCGGACCGTAGCGGCCCTTGAAGTCGGAGAAGTCGGAGGCATCGGCGATGCGGGCGACGACCTCTCGGACGTCGTAGGGCTGGCGGTAGTCCAGGGGAACAACCCCGGCCAGCTCGTCCGGATCATAGACAGGGTCGGCGAATCCGGACGGTACCCCGCGTAACTGTTCGGTGCCCCAGCCCGTGCGCGCGACTGCCTCACGGACCAGCCGGATGGCGTCGCCGTCGTCTTCGGCGAGATATTCCACCAGGCCGGAAACGTCGGCATGCATCTGCGCGCCACCGAGGTCTTCGTCGGTGGCAATCTCACCGGTGGCGGCCATGAGCAGTGGCGGACCGGCCAGGAACGCCTTACCGCGGCCCCGGACGCCGATCACGACGTCCGACAGTCCTGGCATGTACGCCCCACCCGCGGTCGACGAGCCGTGCAACACCGTGATCACGGGGATACCGGCCGCGGACAGGCGCGCGAGGTTGGCGAACATCTCACCGCCGAGCACCCAGCCCTCGACGCGGTACGCCGGAATGTTCGCGCCCGCGCTTTCCACCAGGTGCACGAACGGCAACCGGTTCTCCATCGCGATGCGCTGGCACCGCATGATCTTGGTCAGCGACGAAGCCGACAGCGCCCCGGCGTTGATGCCCGAATCGGTGACGACGACCACGCACCGCACGCCCGAGACGAAGCCGATTCCGGCGAGCAGGCTCCCGCCCGGCACCGAGCTCGCGCGATCGGCGTCGGTCAGCCCGTTCTCCGTCGCCGCGTAGCCGATGAGGTTCTGCAGTTCGAGATAGGGCGCGCCCGGATCGAGTAGCCGTGACAACCGCTGCCGTGGCAGCAGTTGCTTGCGCGCCGAGAATCGGGCCGCCGAACGCTGCGAGGCGGTTCGGGCACGCCCCTCCAGCTCGCGGAACTCGTCGATCAGAGCGAGCATCGCCGCTCGATTCGATCGAAACTGCTCGGAGCCGGGATCGACCCGCGTTCGGTACACAGCCACGTTTGCGCAACCACCTCTCATGAGTGCCACTCAGTCATATATGAGTGACACTCATATGAGTTAGACACAGTGACTTGCCGAAGTCAATGCACAAGTTCGACGTAGGAGCCGTTCGCTGCCATACTTTCGATATGAGTACCACTCACATCGAGACGCAGACCAAGGGCGACCGGACTCGCGACGCTATTCGCGCGGCGGCCGACGAGTGCTTTCGCCAGTTCGGGTTCGATGCGACCGGCGCCGAGATAGCCCGGCGAGCCGGGGTCGTCGAGGGCACCGTGTTTCTGCACTACCGCAACAAGCTCGGCCTGCTCACGGCCGTGATGAGCGATTTCTACGACCTCCTGCAGACCGAGGCCGAACGCTCGCTCGCTCGCCCGGGGACAACGGTGGAGCGGTTCCGGGTCCTCGTCGATGGGTGGGCGAGCCGAATAGAAACCGATTGGGACCTCATCAGCGTGTTCGTGCACCGCGCCCAAGACACGCCCGATTCCGAACTGGCCGCGACCATGCATGCGCGCAGCCGCGCCTACACTCGCCTGTTCCTCGCTCTCATCAAGGACTTACAAGCCGAAGCCCGACTACCGGCAACCACACCCGCCACACTGTTGCGCGACATGGTCTTCGGGACCCTGGAACACACCGCGCGCGGCCAGATCGCCGCGGGTAAACCGTTACAGGTGCGCCGGACCGGACAGCAGACCGTCGATTTGCTGCTCACCCCACACGAAACGACTCTCGACGACGACCGGCTCACGGCGATGGACGCCAAACTGGATCGACTGCTCTCGCGGGTAGGCGCAGACGACCAGCCACGAACAGATGACGACGATGGAGTGCCGAGATAACGGCGATTCGCCGCCTCCGGAGGAGTACCGGAGACGGCTGATTCGAACTAGTCGGCGTGCAGATACACCGGAACGGTGGCGTGCCCGTTCGTACGTGAACCGCGCACTCGATCGGGAGCCAGGGCCTAGCCGGAGGGGTGTCGGCATAGTAGGTGGCGGGGCCGACAACAAAGGCCCCCCCCAACGACCGCAAACGGACAGCCCACACAAAACCCCAGGTGGAAGAACAACGCAACCGGGGGGGACCCCGAGAGGT